>JAGHCC010000289.1 GCA_021160685.1 Desulfobulbaceae bacterium
CAAGGGGCAGAGTGTCAAGATAGCCCCTGGTACCGGCATAGAGAATACAGATCTGTTTCGGCATGGGCAGCGGCTGATACTGGGGTTGCTTCAGGATCTCAACAAGACGGGCACCACGGGTCAACTGGGCCTGGGTAGCGGCATCAAGATCGGAACCGAAACCGGCAAAGGCGGCCAGCTCACGATACTGGGCCAGATCGAGACGCAGAGTACCTGCAACCTGTTTCATGGCTTTACACTGGGCAGCTCCACCAACCCTTGATACGGAAAGACCAACGTTAATAGCGGGACGAACACCGGAGAAGAACAGATCCGGCTCCAGGTAAACCTGACCGTCGGTAATGGAAATAACGTTGGTGGGAATAAAGGCGGAAACGTCACCAGCCTGGGTTTCAATAATCGGCAGGGCGGTGAGAGATCCGGCGCCAAGCTCGTCATTGACCTTGCAAGAGCGCTCAAGAAGACGGGAATGGTTAAAGAAAATATCACCGGGGTATGCCTCACGACCTGGTGGACGGCGAAGCAGCAGAGACAGCTCACGATAGGAAACAGCCTGCTTGGAAAGATCATCATAAACAATCAGGGCATGCTCGCCTCTGTCGCGAAAATACTCGCCCATGGCGCAGCCGACAAATGCGGCAACATACTGCATCGGAGCCGGATCAGAGGCACAGGCAGCTACAACCGTGGTATAATCCATGGCGTTATTCTTACGAAGGGCCTCAACAACCAGGGCTACAGTTGATTTTTTCTGGCCGATGGCCACATAGATGCAATGAACGTCTGTCTCGCGCTGGGCAATGATGGCGTCAACGCAGACTGCTGTTTTACCAATCTGGCGATCACCAATGATCAACTCACGCTGACCGCGGCCAACAGGTGTCATGGCATCAATAGCCTTGCTGCCTGTATAGCAGGGCTCATGAACACCCTTCCTGGCAATAACACCAGGGGCAAGAACCTCCATCTTGGAAGTTAACTTGGCATTAATGGGTCCCTGTCCGTCAATGGGGGCGCCGACACCGTCAACAACGCGGCCTTCACACTCAGGTCCAACAGGAACCTCAGCAATCTTACCGGTCCTTTTTACGATATCGCCTTCCTTAATCAGTGATACATTACCCATGATGGCACAACCAACATTGTCGGTCTCAAGGTTCAGAGCAAGACCCAGGATACCACCGGGAAACTCCAGGAGCTCCATGGCCATGCAATTTTCAACTCCATGGACACGCGCAATACCGTCACCGACGGAGATTACGGTTCCGGTTTCACTCAGATCAACTTTTGTTTCATAGTCCTTGATCTGTCCCTTGATAATTTGACTAATTTCTTCAGCTTTGATCTGCATTGCTTATTCACTCCCTTTTATAGAATCTTTTAAACCGGCAAGCTGGGTCTTAATGCTGCCGTCAAGCACGAGATCACCAACCTTGGCGACCATACCGCCAATAATGGAGTCATCGACCTCGGTCTTTAACGTGACCTGCTTTCCTGTTAACTTTTCTAATGTTTCCTTAACCTTTTCTTTCAAATCGTCATCAATTTCCGTTGCCGTCACGACCGTGCCCTGGCAGACGTTATGTTCTTCATCAACCATTGCCTGAAAGGTCTCGGCAATGTCCGGCAGAACATCCGCCCTTCTCTTCTGGGCCAGCAGATTCATAAAGTTGGCCATAACACCGGTCAGGCCGGTCGCTTTTACCAGATCAGCCATGACCTTTTCGCGGACATCCTGGGGATAGATGAAATTCGTCAATCCATCAAGCACCTCGGGAATCGTGCTATACATCTCGGCAAATCCGTTCAAGGCTTCGGTGTATTCATCAAAGGAATCCTCTTCCTTGCCCACCGCAAATAATGCCTTGGCGTATCTTTTGGCTAAAATTGCATTTTTCATTATTTCAAGGCTCCCACTTTATCAAGGTAATTTTCTACAAGTTTCACCTGATCAGCATCCTGCAGGTTCTTTTTGATTATTTCTTCCGCCATGATCGCCGCTTTATCGGCAATCTCGTCCTTCAGCTCTTTTTTTGCCTCGGACAAAGCGTTTTGAACTGCATTCTCGGCCTGACGTTTAATATTGTCGGCAGCCTGATTCGCCTCTTCAATAATTCTTTTTTTCTCCAACTCACCCTGGGCAATGGCGTTGTCGATCATTTTATCAAGTTGCGCATCCATGCCGGCGATTTTCGCTTCATATTCTTTATATTCCCTTTCGGCTTCACTTTTCTGGGCCTCAAGGTTATCAAACTGTTCACGAATTCCTTCACGCCTGCCCCGCAATCCATTGACAAGAGGCTTAGCCAGGAACTTGATCAGAATGATCATCAATGCGGCAAAGTTCAAAGTTCTCCAGAGCAAATCCTTGAGCTTGGCCGGTGACAGGCTGTCCTGCACTTCATGACCACCGCCATGCTCTCCACCCGAGGCATACAGCAATCCAGCCATTGACAGCACACTGATTACCGCAATGGTTGCTACACCGATTTTTTTCCACTTTCCCCTGCTGTTCATCTTAGACTGCCCTCCCAAGTACCTTACTTGCCATCTCATTAGCAAAACTATCTAACTGACCGCTCAGCTCTTTCTGGGCGGTTGCAAAATCAGATTTAACCTGGCTGAGCTGGCTGACCTTGGCAGCATCAGACTCACTGCGAATTTTGGCCAATGTCTCATTTCCAGCAGTCTGAGCCTCGTTGCGTGCTTCATCAAGCTTGACTTTGGCCTGCTGACCGACGTCAAGAAGTTTTTTATCAAACTCCTCGCCTCTCAGTTTGGCATTTTTACGATAATTTCCAGCATCAGTTTCCAGTTCAGCCAATCTTGTCTTGCGCTTTGCCAGAATCCCCAGCACAGGTTTATACAAAACCGTATTCAGAATCACGATCAGGAAAAGGATATTCACGATCTGAATGAACATTGTGATATCTATATCAATCATCTACGCCTCCTCGTTTTGCTACGTTTACTGGTAAAGACAGGAAAAATGAATGTCCCCTCATAAAATTATGGCGTTTTCTACTACATTCCCATTGCCCTGTCAACTTTTTTTCTAGATAATAAGACTTGAAAATCTGCTATTTCCTTACGTTACAGCATTGGCCTATTTAAGTTGCGTCGCAACAATGGTGACAACTGCTTCCAGGGCCGCAGGAAGTTTATCAACCATAACGCCGCCGGCCTGGGCCATATCCGGCCGACCACCGCCGCCGCCGCCCACCATGGCAGCTACTTCCTTGATAATTTTACCGGCCTGGACCCTTTTCGTCAGATCCTTGCTGACAATGGCCAGGAGCGAAACCC
>JAGHCC010000444.1 GCA_021160685.1 Desulfobulbaceae bacterium
GAATGGGGTAGGCAGTGGATTGAAACGGTCGTAATGGACTGGGGAAATGGTTTTGTAAAAGGCCTTTTTACCTGTGATCCCGATATTATTGCAGAAACCTACATCTGGCTGCACGCCGAATACCCTGCGCATACCTGCCCTGAACACCAAGAAGTCTATAGTCCTGAACCGCTGGACGAAATTCATAAACTCAAATCCTACATCATAAATCACCTTACACAAAGTGGTTTCAATGGTTCCACCGTTGCTTTGAAAAAAATTCTCCGGCAGTGCCCTGAAGACACTTGGCTGAGTAATTGTATTCTTGAAGCCCAAACCGCCGAACAGGCAAAGAATATCACTACCATCTCAATTGAAGATATCAAGAACCTTTATGATAAGATGGATGTCTCTTGCCGGTTGATCAATTCAGTTCAAGATCTCCACGTATTGATTTTAGAAAAACTTGATGAGTACCAATTATTCTTGCAGGGTGATAATCCTGCAGTTGGAGACCTCTGGAACACTAACGCTTCTATCCGACCCCAAAATGAAGAATATCTTTCAGATCATTTGGCCCGCTTTCTAAAACTGACACTCATGTCAGGAATCATTATTAATCGCGAGGTTCAGATCAGACGCAAGCTTTATAAAGGGGGCAAATCTGGGTCGAGAACTGATATCTGGATTCAGGCAACCGATGAAAACAACCAAATTTTAACGCTTTGCATTGAAGTAAAGTGTAATTGGAATGCTTCGGCCAAGACAGCCCTCAGCGATCAACTCATAAAGAAGTACATGTCAGGTGGAACTGCAGGTGCTCGCATTCTGCTTCTTGGTTGGTATGCGTGTCAAGACTGGAATAACGACGACAATCGTCAAGCAAAATCGACAAAGACATGGCCCGACATTGATGATGCTCGAATCGACCTTGAGAGACAGGCAATTCAAGAATGCAACGCCGGTCATTGGGTTTCAGCTAAGCTAATCGACTGCAGCCTCCGATGAGGGAAAATGAACAACGAATACGAGCAAAACACAGAATAGAGTTTAATGGATGTATCAGAAAAGGTCAGCTAATTTGCACATGATTTTGGATTTGACTCAGGTCGGACGTAATCAGCGGAGGTTACAATGAGCAGCACCTTTAACGTATATTGTGATGAATCCTGCCATCTGGAAAATGATCGTCAGAAAGCGATGGTGTTGGGGGCGGTTTGGTGCCCTCTCGACAAAACCCGTGAGATTGCTGTCCGCCTGCGCGAGATTAAACAGAAACATGGCCTTTCACCGAGCTTTGAAGTAAAGTGGATCAAGGTATCTCCGGCCAAGACGGCATTATACCTGGATCTGATTGACTATTTTTTCGATGATGACGATCTATACTTCCGCGCCCTGATTGTGCCGGACAAAGCAAAACTCCGGCACGACGCCATCCCGGGTCAAGATCATGATACCTGGTATTACAAGATGTACTTTGACATGTTGAAAGTAATCCTTTGCCCAAATGCTCGGTACCGCGTGTATCTGGATATCAAAGATACGCGTGGAGCTGAAAAAGTCGGCAGACTACATCAGGTACTTTGCAACAGTATGTACGATTTTTCGCAGGAAATTATTGAGCGGGTGCAGCTCGCACACTCCCATGAAATTGAACAGTTACAGTTGGCCGATCTTTTGATAGGAGCCATTTCGTATTTGCACCGGGAGCTAAGTGGCAATGCGGGGAAAGAGGCATTAATCTACAGAATACAACAACGCTCAGGATATAGCCTGACCAAGACAACCCTCCTCAGGGAAGAGAAAGTCAATCTTTTTCGTTGGCAGGCCCGCGAGGTACACCAATGAGTACGGTGCCAAAATGGCTGCTGCCACTGGTGCTGTTTAATGATTACAATGGTGATTGGGACGCTTACCTTGAAGCAATCTACAGTTACTTTAAAAAGGATTTCGTGGATACCAAACCTGTGTTCAGGGGCAAACGGCTTGGTTTGAAGCGCCACCCTTTAACGCAAGGTAAGGAAGCCACATTCTGGCACATGATTCAGCAGGGTGATCGTGAGGCGGACCGTACTCCGGATTTCCGTCGTTGCGAACGTATTCGCTGGCCAAAACCTATTATTGAACACGATAGAGAGGATGCCATAAAAGTGTGGTGGAATCAGCGAAGGGGTGAACAGCGTATCTGTCTGTGGTTCGAACAAGAGAACTATCTGGTGATTCTGGCCGATAGAGGACGCTACATTCTGCCATGGACCGCCTATTTGGTGGAACAGCCGCACCGGCAACGTAAGTTGCAAAAGGAGTATGAAGAATTCTGCCGGAAAAGTAGCCAAAAAGGCTAAGGCCGCCCCAAAGGACGGCCCCGTTACTCCTTCCACACATGGTAGATGAGCTTTTTACAGTATCGGTTAAGGATGGGGAAAAGTCAAGAATTATTTTTAACTAAAATTCGGCATATGAAGATAACAAATATCGAAATTACCAACTACAAGGCTTTCCACGGTACCCATAATATTGCCGTTGGCGGTAAAAATCTCTTTATCTACGGCGAAAATGGTAGCGGTAAGAGTTCATTCTATTACGCCCTGAAGGATTTTTTTCAGTCCTCCATTGAAGAGATCGATCTTAACGATCTGGAAAACATATTTATCCTCGAAGATGCAAAAGGCAAAACTGCCATCAAGGTTACCTTTAAGCCCGATAATCAAGGTCAAAACAAGAAAAAAACCTATCAGTTCACTACCACGAAAAATGATTCACGGGAAACCCAAGACACCCGCATCCGAGATGGCAACAGTCTCAAAAGCTTTCTTACCTACAAGCACTTGTTGGCTGTTCATCATCTGAAAAAGGACGATTCAATCAACCTCTTCGACCTCCTGGTCAAAGGTGTACTCAAACATTTCAAATACTCCCTGACCGAAGGCAGGGAACTTGGCGAAATGTGGACTGAAATAGAGGAATACATCGGCAAAGAAACCGGCAGACAATACCCAATCAACAAAAAAAAGGGCGACGTGAATGGTGCCATTAAGAGGTTCAACGAGGCCTTTGGTGAACTATTCAATGAAGATAGCCCGGAATACATTCTCAAACATGCAGGGCCATTTTTTGACAAATTTAATCACAACATTATTCTCAAGCTGCGTTTTTCCCAAGTACGCCCCAACACCGATTATACAAGTCTCGTAGGTGCCAAGGTGGGAGTGGAAATCTTTTATGCTGGAAAGTCAATCAAAAAGCCCCACCTGTTTCTGAACGAAGCCCGATTATCCGCTATCGCCATATCCATTTACCTGGGCATGATCAAGCGTCATGTGCAGGGCATTCCTTGCAAGGTGCTGTTTTTGGACGACATCTTCATCGGTCTGGATATATCCAACCGTCTGCCTCTGTTGAAGATCCTCAAATCCGAGTTTTCCGACTACCAGATTTTCATTACAACTTACGATAAACCCTGGTTTGAATATGCAAGGAGTTTTCTTGAGGGCAAATCAAATTGGAAAACATTGGAGTTTTACGCACAAATCTGCGATGAAGGATTTGAGGTGCCGGTAATTTTTGACAACCAGAACTTGATCACCAAGGCGGAAAAGCATCTTCAACAATGCGATTACAAGGCAGCGGCGGTCTATATTCGTTCTGCCTTTGAAAAAATAATTCGTAATCACTGTGAAAAAAAGAAAAAGCCGGTGGTATTCAAATCACAACTCAAAAAATATACTACTGAGGATTTCTGGAAAGTAATCAAGAATGACTTGGCCACGACGACAAAAGCAGATGTCGAGAGATACCGCGCCCTTGTACTAAATCCCTTTAGCCATTACAAC
>JAGHCC010000126.1 GCA_021160685.1 Desulfobulbaceae bacterium
CTACTACTTTGATAAAAAGTATAATTTGATGTCGTCACGACTAACTTGCAACTAAAACGCTTCAGTTAGCAAGTTTTGTGAGGCTAATGATAATCTGCTTCGCGTTGATGCCGGATGGCGAGAATCGTGACGGTTGTTTTATCTTCTATTTCAAAGAGCACTACATATCCGTTGTGCCCAAATGAGATGAGCATTTCTCGCAGAAAGGGGTTTTCAGAGGTGGCCTTTCGGCAGGCAAATGGAAAGTCCTTGAGAAATTCCATTCCCTTGCTTATGGCGTCTTTTGCCCTCCGTGCCACCAGCAGATCTTGATCCAGAAGAAAGCGATAAAGTCGTTCAAGGTCTTCTTTTGCCTCTCTGGTATAACGAACCCGATAACTCATTTAGCCTCTGCGCTGGAAAGCATGTTGCCGAGCCCGGCCAGTACATCACCGGCGTCATAGTACTCGCCGGTTCGTTTTGCTTTACTACGCGAAGCCAGGCCACGGGCAATGAATTCCTCCTGGAGTTGTCTGCGCTTGATTTGCTCCCGCAGTGCCTGCTCCATAAAACTGGATAGGGTTTCATTGTCGCGTAAAGCACCCTCGACCGCATGTCGTAACTCTGGTTCAACCCGAAGCGATGGTATGTTTGCTGTTTTCATAACGTCCTCCTGTGTATTGCGTTTGCAATACATCATATCGTGGAGCCGAGAAAATCGCAAGGAAAATGGCTTCAGGTGCTAAACAAGCACCGGCATTAATATTGATGTGACTCCCGTTGGCCACTAATCAGATCAAAGCGACAGGACCAGCAAATTCAAAAGACCGATAAGAAAGCCAAGTATTCCGCCGAATAAATTAATGTATTTAAACTGCTCCTGCATGATGCCCATCAGGAGTCCCTCGAGACGGAGCAGATCCAGAGTATCCACCTTTCGGGTCACCATTCTCTTTATATTTAAGGAATCCACCAGGCCAGGGATTTCCCGGATCAGAAGACCGCTGAGTTGCTGCAGGAGGTATTCGGCAAAACTTTTTTGCACCTTTCTGGGTAATATGGCATTGAGTGGGCCGATGGGTTTGTCCAGCAGTTTTTTCTCTAGAGTATCAACCACAACGGTTTCCAGCATTTTCTTTATCTTGGCGGAGCGGATGAGATTGACAATTTCCGTCGAAGTCCGCTCTCTGCCACGGCTGACACTGTTCTGGCCGAAAAGATCAATAAGAATGTCATGCAGGGGGCGGCTGGCCTGGTTCTCCAGGCCTTGGCGCAGAAGCGAAGTGAGAGAGCGGGCCGTTTCCGGATTTTTTAAAATTTCGACAATCTGCCGACCGATGGTGGCGCGAATCTCAGCAATCTGTTCCGGGCTGGCCTTGTCCAGCAATTGAGAACAGGGACGCGATAACAACTCGTCAGCCTTGGCGTGGATGATGGCCGTAATTTTATCCTGCACGGTTTCATCAAAGAGCCAGCTTGCAGCCTCTTCTCCCTTGCTGTCAAGGTAATCGGTCACCTTTTCATAAATGGTTTTGCGGTTGATAAAGTTGCCCAGCATGGCGGCCATGGGACCAAGGGATGCGCTGAAGTTGTCCACAGCCCTGCAGATGGTATCGGCAATTTTGTCACGCATGGCCGGCTCCTGGATAAGTTGGGCCAGTTTTTCCAGAAGATGGGGTGTTTCCTGCTCGATTTTTTCCAGGAGGAGATTTCTGATTTCAGCGGGAACAAGGTCTGACAAGGGACGATCGTCCGCAAGGAAACGGTCAAACTTGTTGTTCGCTGTCTCTGTTGCCCATTGAGTAAGACCAGGGTTGGCCATGAATTGCTCAAGGGTTGTTTCCAGAAAGATGTAAAAATGTTCCTTGTTTTCTTGAGCCAGCAGGGTTTCCGGTTTTTGTTGAAGAAGATCATTGACCTGGTCGGAAAGCAGCGATTCAATCGTGGCGCCAAACTCGTCACTGTCGAGATATTGGTGCATCACCTTGATAAAACGCAGCCTGATGATCTTGAGCGTGGCATCGAAATAATTTTTAAACCGATGAGGAACAACGGTGTTGATCGGACCAAGATCCCTGTTCAGCAACAGCCTGGCCCTGGCATCAATCATGTTTTTCAGTTTGTTCTGGAATCTTACGCTGGTGATGGCCTGCTTGACATCTCGTGGGGTGAGCAGATGTTCACCGACCATTTCGCCCATGTTTTCGGCAAGCTGATGTCTCTTTGACGGGATCACGCCCGGAGTCATGGGCACCTTGATGCCGAGAACATGCCATTTTCTCAGGGGACGAAACAGCATTTTAATGGCCACGTAATTGGTCATATAGCCGATAAAGGCGCCAAGTACCGGTGGAGCAGCGTAGTGGAGTAATGAGTTCATTAAATTATTTTACTCAGGGTTTTATCAACGGCAAGGGCCTGTTTCATGCTGGAATTAAGGAAGTCATCGGAGAGATATTTAGAATTTTTGTCAATTAGTTCACACAGCTCGCTGATTTGTCCCTTTTCGGCCATATCCATGAGCTTGATCATATTTTCGGCAAAACTCCTGACAATCTTGCCGCCGTCGCCTCCGGTGGACATGATCTCCGCGTAGGTCCTGGCATTTTGGGAATGGACTCGGGCCATTGCCAGAATAGAGTAGAGTGAGGTCAGGGTGGAGTGTTTGCCGATATCGTCCGTCTTGATATTGTTCTGCTCAAGTGCCATGGCCAGGGCCACGGAAATCGAGGTGGGCAGTTTTTGGCCGACTCCCATGAGCAGGTCGTGGTGGCTGGGGGTGTCATGACATATGTCTGCGCCGTGTTTGTACAAAAAAGCCTCGAATTCACTGCACAGACTGCCGCTGCGGCTGGTGCGGACCACACAGGCATTTTTGTCCTTCATTGTCACGGCCTTGGGGCCCCAGAGATTATGGACCAGCATGACCTCGACGCCCTGTCCGGTTTTGTTTAAGGCGGTATCCAGGGTGTTTTCCGCCTCGCCGGCCAGCAGAATCATGGCCTGGCCGTCGCGGAGAAGGGGTCCGTAT
The DNA here is from genome assembly GCA_021160685.1 of Desulfobulbaceae bacterium. Taxonomy (GTDB): domain Bacteria; phylum Desulfobacterota; class Desulfobulbia; order Desulfobulbales; family SURF-16; genus JAGHCC01. The sequence continues at coordinate 3,011 of JAGHCC010000126.1, forward strand.
TTTTCTATGGTCTCCGGCGTGTTGCTGATGGGAACACAGATGACTACGACATCCACCTGTTTGATCATCTTTTCCGGCCGCAGTTCAGTGGAGCGGCCGGCGAGCATTGTCTGGTATCCTTCATGTTCCAGCTTCCGGGCAAACCAGGTGCTCATGTCGCCGGTGCCGATGAAGCCGAATGTTTTAATGCGCTTTACGCGCATATCCACCCTGGGATAACTGCCGAGCACCTTGATGCAGTCCGTTTCCTGGACAACATGCTGTTCGATACGGGTCAGGGCGGCCTGGATATCGTGGTCTTCGATATGGCCTTCAGCCTCGATATAAATCTGCAGTTTCTGGGTTTTAACATCATTCTCCGCCCGCATATCCAGGATGTTAATGCCGCGGCTGGTAAATTCTCCCAGGGTGTCGTAGAGCATACCGACGCGGTCCTTCAGGGGAATCGTTATCATAGCCGTGGCGTCATATCCGGTTCGCGGCGCCATCCGGTGCCCCAGAATGGCGAAACGGGTTTTATTGTGAGGAGCCGCCTCCCGCTCTCTGATGACAAAGCCATTTTCCAGCAGGACGGTTTCCGCTTCGAGAACGCCCCGGTCGGTTAATCCGTCCCGTTTGATCTCTGCCATGGCCTGACTGATATCCGTGACCGAGAGCAGAGGAATATGGGAGTAGAGACGACTGATATATTCTTCGCACTGGCGCAGTATCGGCCCAGTGCCCAGCAGCATTTTCAGCCCATGCTTCCTGTCCAGTCCGCCCAGAGAAAGATGAATGGGCAGGACAATATTATCAATCCAGAAGCAATTTTTGAGTTTTTCAAGGAGCTGAAATGATTTGAGCAGACCTCCGACCCTGGTATTGTAAACCGGAATGACCATGTGGTCTGTTTCGTTGTTCTGAAAAGCCCGGGCAGCGGTTTGTAAGGCGGGAAAGAGTCTAAGGGTGGTCTGCCGGTCAAATTGTCCGGCGGCCTGACAGCTATGCGACCCCTGCGGGCCGACAACGGCGATGGTAGTCATATGTTTTTTTTGGTGTAATGGTAATGGGAAGCTACTATTTCGGGTGTTGAGGCTGTAGGCTAAAGGCTATTAGTTTTCAAAGCTTATTTGTGCCACAGTCTATCGACCTTCTAGGTAACAAGAATTTGAGTATCCTGTATAAAGAGCGTAAAATCAGCGTGATAAGTTAGAATTGCCACTCACGTCATTCCGGCATGTTTTTAGCCGGAATCCAGAAACTTGCCACGCACT
>JAGHCC010000475.1 GCA_021160685.1 Desulfobulbaceae bacterium
GACCTGAAACGGGTGACTACTGTCCGGCTTTTCATAAAGAAGCAGCTGTACGGCGGTTGCATGTCTGGAAAAAACACAAAAATTCGTGCCGTCCTCGCCGGCAGTGACTCCGGTGGGATAGCGATGACCGACTTTGATGGGATATGGTTTCATACTAATCTCATAAATGTTTGAGAAACTACGAACTGCACCTTATAAAAGTTTGTCGACCATGGCTTTGGCTTCTTCCTGGATGCGCCCCAGATGAGCTTCATCAACAAAACTCTCCGCATAAATCTTATAGATATCTTCCGTGCCGGACGGACGCAGGGCAAACCAGCCGTTTTTAGAGACGACTTTCAGCCCGCCTATCGGTGCATCGTTGCCGGGTGCGTTGGTCAAGACCGCCTCGATCGGTTCACCGGCGAGGGTCTTCTCTTTAACATCCTCTGGGACAAGTTTTTTCAGGATCTCTTTTTGTTCAGGTGTTGCCGGAGCATCGATGCGTGCGTAGATGGGAGCGCCGAATTTCTCCGTCAGCTCTTTATAGTGTTCTCCTGGATCGCGTCCTGTTCTGGCCGTGATCTCGGCCGCAAGCAGAGTCAAAATCATCCCGTCCTTATCCGTAGTCCATACCGTGCCGTCCTTACGCAAAAAACTGGCTCCGGCGCTCTCTTCACCTCCAAAGAAGATGGTTCCGTTTAAAAGGCCGTCGACAAACCATTTAAATCCAACCGGAACCTCGATCACTTTTCTGTCCAGATCAGCAGCCACTCTGTCAATGATTGAACTGCTGACCAGGGTCTTGCCGATAGCCAGGTCGCCTCTCCACTGAGGCCGGTTTTGGGCAAGGTAGGCGATGGCAACACCGAGATAGTGATTCGGATTCATCAGTCCGACACTTTTGGTGACAATTCCGTGGCGATCAAAATCCGTATCATTGCCAAAGGCAATATCAAAATCCTCTTTCAAGGCCACCAAACCGGCCATGGCATAGGGTGAAGAACAGTCCATCCGGATTTTGCCGTCCTTATCGCAATGCATAAAAGAGAATCTTGAATCAAGCGTGTCATGGGCAATGTCCATGTTGAGACCATAACGCTCTTTAATGGCAGCATAATATGCCAGACCGGCACCGCCCAGGGCATCAGCCCCGATGTGGATACCTGATTTTGCGATGACGTCCATATCGATCACATTTTGCAGATCCTCGACATAGGGGGTCAAGTAATCGTATTGCTGAATGTTTTCAGCCTGCAGCGCATCCTGGAGAGAAACTGTATTCACCGCCTCAAGATCACCCTCAAGGATCTCATTGGCACGGGCTTCGATCAGATCCGTCACATCGCTGTCTGCCGGACCGCCGTGGGGCGGATTGTATTTAAAACCTCCATCCGTGGGCGGATTGTGTGAAGGGGTAATAACAATACCGTCACACAGTGGCTGCGCCTTTTGGTTATGGGTAAGAATGGCACGGGAGATGACCGGAGTAGGTGTATAGCCGAATTTTTCGGCGATACGAACATCAATATTGTTGGCGGCAAGGACCTGGAGCGCCGTAAGCTGGGCCGGCCACGAAAGGGCATGGGTATCCATCCCCATAAAAAGAGTACCGCTGATTCCCGCCTCTTTTCGATAATCACAGACGGCCTGGGTCACGGCAAAAATATGATTTTCATTAAAACTGCGTTTCAGTGAGCTGCCGCGATGGCCGGAGGTACCGAAAGCGACCTTCTCTGTACTCTTTTGAACATCCGGAGTTAAGGTAAAATAGGCTGAGATTAATTCCGGGACATTAACCAATATGGATTGAGGGGCAAGTTTTCCTGCCAATGGATGTACACTCATGGTTTCTCCTTGCAATTAGCGTTAGTTAGTCATTAGCAATTGACAATTGATTATTGATTATTTGTGCCGTTATTTCATTCTATTATTTTAAGTAGTTAGAGGCTATTAGCAGTTTTTCTCTGCGTCTCTGCGCCTCTGTGAGAGATTAACTTTCATTTTTCGTTATATGCGAAGGCACGATCAATAGAAAAGGGCCAGCATGGTCATCAGGATCACCAGAAACATCACCATGAATCCGCTGCCCACACGCATGTAGTCTGCTGTCTTGTAGCCGCCTGGCTGCATGATCAGAGCATTGACCTGATGCGTCGGCAGGATGAAGGTATTGATGGAGGCAATTCCGACAACCATTCCGGCAATTTTCGGATCAGCACCAATCTGAGCCGCCATGGTCATGGCCAGGGGTACAAGCAGGACCGTGGTGCCGACATTGGAGACAAACATGGCAAAAAAAGAAGTGAGAACCGCCAGAATCAGGTAGAGGAGCATGGTGGTGAGACCATCCAGCTGTTGTAAAATATTTATTGCTATATAATCTGCCGCCCCGGTTTTTTCAAAAGCAACTCCCAGGGGGATAAGACCTGCAACCAGAAAGATGGTTTTCCACTCAACAGCTTTGTAGACCTCATCAATATGAAGAACTCTACCAATCACCAGGATCAACAGAGAAACCAGACCGGCCACGGACAGCGATAGATTTGTCCCCAGAGCAAGAATGAGGAAAGCGGCAAGGGCACCAAGGGCCATAATGGCCTTGCCTTCCCTGATTTCTTCTCCCCGCAGGTTTTCGGTGTAGATTAAATCGGTCTTTTCCTGCAGAGTACGGAGGCTGTCCCACTCCCCATGAAGCAGGATGGCATCACCGGGTTTCAGGACAATACCAGCCAGCTCCTTGATGTAAATTTTCTGTCCCCGCACAACAGCCAGCGGGTTGATGGAAAAGATTTTTCTGAACGAAAGCTCTTTCATTGTATGACCGTTCAGGGCAGAACGGGAGGAAACAATGGCCTCAATTGCACCAAATTTCTCCGGCGATGTTTCCGCTGTAAAGGTCTCGAAATTATCTCTTAGCTGCCATCCCAGATCACGGGTAATCTCCTCCAGAGAGTCTGCAGGGCACACCAGGAGAACAACATCTCCCGGCGCCACGGAAGTCCTCCCCTGGGGAGCCACAATTTTATTACGTCCTTTGTCTTGGAACAGCGCCAGGGCCGAGGCTTTATACTTTGACCGTAGATCCAACTGCCTGAGGGTCTGTTCAGGGAAATCTGCGGGAATGACACACTCGACCCCCTTACCCACCTCTTCACCGTACAGCTCACGCAGCATGGCACTGGCAACACCACCTTCTTCTTTTCCTTCCTGTGTCGGAAGCAGCCTGCAGCCAATCAGCAGGAAATAGGCCAGTCCACCCAGAACCATGGCAAGACCGATTGGGAATATTGAAAACAAACCAAGAGGGACAAAGCTCTCGCCGGATGGTGAATTAGCCCACCACTTTGCCATCACATCGTTGAGAATAATAAGCGGTGTAGAGCCGACAAGGGTGAGGTTGCCGCCCATATTGGCGCAAAACCCCAAGGGCATGACGATTTTAGAGGCAGGTATTCCACTTAGCCTGCTGACTTTGAGGGCAGCGGGAAGCATCAGGGCAACAGCCCCCACATTGGACATAACGCCCGAGGGAATAGCCACTGTTACTCCCAGCAGGGTGACCACTCTGGATTCGCTGGTGCCGGCAACCTTCATGATTTTCTGGGCAATTTTACCCACCACCCCGGTCTTGTCAAGCGATGCGCCGAGAACCATGACGCAGATAAGGACCACAACGGCGTTTGATCCCAAGCCGGCCATCGCCTCCCCGGCAGTAAGAAGGCCGGTCAGGGGCAGCAGGGTCATGACCAGCAGCCCGACAACATCCACCCGCAGAAGATCAAAGACCAACAAAATAACAACCAGGCCGAGAACAGAAAACACGGCTATCATTTCCGTGGTGAGTACTGGAACGTCCATAATCATATCTCCTTTGTAACCCTACAAATTCTTTTTCCCGGCAATATAAAGCCAGGCGTAGCCCAGACTTCCTGCCAGCAGTGAGGCGGCAATAATTCCTGTTTTGGCATAGAGCAGGTAGGTTTCCTGGGCGCTGAAGGCAAGTTCACCGATAAAGATCGACATGGTGAAGCCGATACCGGCAAGGAGCGACAGACCAACCAGGTGATTATAGGTGATACCGGTCGGCAAACGGCTGATACCGCTTTTCACCACCAGCCAGCAGGCCAGCATAATGCCAAGGGGTTTTCCACCCACCAGCCCGAGGACAATACCAATGGTAACAGGATGAGTCAGGGTTTCCGGCAAGGTGGACAGCTCCAGCGGAATACCGGCATTTGCCAGGGCAAAAACAGGCAACACTAAAAAGGCGACCCACAAATGCAGGCCATGCTCCAAACGCTGCAACGGGGCCTCCATCATGCGGACACCATTCTCCAGGCCCCTGAGCACGGCCTGCTGCTCATTATTTTCCATAATACCCTGACCCGGCTCATGCACCTTATCAAAACGGGCCATCAGGTCATGCATCAGATAACTGAACATGGGGGCCTGACATTTTGATCTGGCCGGAACCATCATTGCCGTCAACACTCCGGCAAGGGTGGCATGAACTCCGGACTCCATCATTGCCAGCCACATGAATGTTCCAATCACAAAATAAGGGATTGGGCTGCGTAACCCGATGAAATTGCAACAGAAAAGAAGAAAAAAGAAAACCCCGACCAGCATCAAGGCTCCCCAGGCAATACTACTGGTATAAAAAAAAGCGATGACCAGAACAGCGATCAGGTCATCGACAATGGCAACGGCCAGAAGGAGTCCCAGCAACGCCTTGGGTACCCGATTGCCAAGCAGGATCAATACACCCATAGCAAAGGCAATATCGGTGGCCATGGGAATGGCCCAGCCGTTTGCTGCATCTCCACTGCGGTTTAAAATGAAAAAAAGTAAAGCCGGCACCACAACGCCACCAATGGCGGCTGCTATGGGCAGGGCCGCCTGGCGAAAATCTGCAAGCTCTCCCACCAGGACTTCGCGTTTGATTTCCAGGCCGACCACAAAGAAAAATAAGGCCATCAAACCATCATTAATCCAATGATGGACGGTATGACTGACAGCGTACTCACCCAGATTAACGGTGAGCCTGGTGTGCAGTATTCCTTCATAGATAGTGGCTAATCCCGTATTAGCCATCACCATGGCCAGTACGGCACAGGCCATGAGCAACAAACCACCGGATGCCTCATCATGGACAAACTCTTCCATAGGATGGAAGATCTTTTTAAACGATTTTTCCCACGGAGCAAATTTTTTGCACTGTTTTTGATCGGTCATAAGCAAAATTCCTAAAAATAAAAAAGGAATCAGGGGTCGGATTTTATCACGGCCAGAACCTGACTGGCAATCTCACGCTCTTCGTCGGTGGGTACCACCAGAACCTTAACCCCAGCTTCGTTCTGCTGGATCTCCATGATCTTTTCTTTTCTTTGATTATTTTTTTCACGGCTGATGGTGATCCCCAGTCCGGCAAGGCCCTGGCAGGCCTGCTCCCGCACAGGGGCTGCATTTTCACCGATGCCGCCGGTAAAAATAAGAGCATCGATTCGACCGAGAGCGGCAAAATAGGCGCCGATATATTTTTTCAGCTGATAACAGTAGACATCAAAGGCACGGGCCATCTCTTTACTGCCCTGCTCTTTTGCGTCCAGCAGTTCCCGCATGTCATTGGAGCCGCACAGACCTTTGAGGCCGGAGTCATGATTCAGCATGTCGTCAATCTGGTTCACATCCATGCCGCTGTTTCGTTCAAGGTAAAACGTAATGGCCGGATCAATGTCCCCGCAACGGGTTCCCATGACCAGCCCAGCTAAAGGAGTCATGCCCATGGAGGTATCCACGCTTTTACCATTTTCCACCGCACAGGCGGAGGCCCCATTGCCGAGATGAAGAACGATACAGTTGAAGCGATCGTAAGGGATGTCAAGAAACCTCGCCGCAGCCTTGCTCACAAAGCTGTGTGAGGTCCCGTGAAATCCGTAACGCCGAACGTGATCTTTTTCGTACAGCTTGTAGGGAAGGGCATAGAGATACCCATATTCCGGGATGGACTGGTGAAAGGCGGTATCAAAAACAGCCACTTGGGGAACATCACGCGCGTGATCCATGGCCACACGGATACCGGTCAGGTTGGCGGGGTTATGCAGGGGCGCTAAGGGAATCAACTCTTCAATGGCTGACATAACGGTATCATCAATAAGAACCGGTTCATGGAAGGACTCACCACCATGGACGACCCGGTGACCGATACCCGCCAGCTCCCGGACATCAGTCATGGCACCGCTTTCTCGTAATAGTTCCGCCATCACCTTGATGGCCTGCCTGTGCTCGGCAACAGGTTTGCTTTGTTTAAGCATCTGCTTAGTGCCGGCTCCATCAGAATATGTCAGCCGGGCAGAGCTTTTCTCCTCTCCAATCTGTTCTATCAGGCCAGAGGCAGAAACAGCCAGGTCAGGCAAATCAAAGAGTTGAAATTTCAGGGAAGAACTGCCGGAATTAATTACTAAAATCTTCATCATGTAATCTGTTCTCTCAGCTGTTGGTCAATGGCAAGGGGCTTACCCTGATCATTTATCCTGACATAGATTATTTCAGTGGAGCAGACGATCTCGGATTCCCGGCTGTCGAAGAGAAATCTTCTGGCCTCAATCGCCAGGGATATGGAACTTGTACCGACCCGAATGACTTTGCCGAAAAGCCGGATATGGTCACCTGTTTTTACCGTTTTTTTGAAGAGCACATCATTCATTTTCAGAGTGACCATGTCAGGGGTGGAGCAGATATAACAGGCCAGTGACGCGCCGGCTTCGTCAAGCCAGGAAAGCATGGTTCCGCCAAACAGGTTTCCATGAATGCCGATCTCGCCTGCCTGGCAGATTTTCGTGGCTATGTATTGCATCTTAATCTCTCTTCCGTCTAGGAGGCTGTCCGAAAATAGCCCCTCCTAGCCTTTGTTTTGGGCCTGGATGGCAGTGATGGCCACGGTGTTGACAATATCCGCCACAAGACAGCCGCGGGACAGATCATTAACAGGCTTTTTGAGTCCCTGCAGAACCGGACCAATGGCCACGGCACCTGATGAACGCTGCACGGCCTTATAGGTGTTGTTACCGGTGTTGAGATCGGGAAAGATTAAGACCGTGGCCCGTCCGGCCACCTCGCTGTCCGGCATTTTTTTGCTCGCCACCGTAGCATCTATGGCCGCATCGTATTGGATCGGGCCGTCGATCTTCAAATCCGGTCTGCGCTGCCGGGCGATTTCCACTCCCTTTCGGACCTGTTCCACATCAGCGCCGGCCCCGGAGCTGCCACTGGAGTAGGAGAGCATGGCCACTATCGGCTCTATGCCGAACATCTGCGCCGTTTTTGCCGAGCTGATGGCAATTTCGGCAAGTTGTTCGGAGTTTGGATTGGGATTGACCGCACAGTCACCATAGACCAGGACCCGGGTCTCCATGCACATCAAAAAAACTGAAGAGACAAGCAGGACATCGTCCGGGGTACCGACAAATTGAAAAGCGGGCCGGATGGTATTAGCCGTGGTATGGGCGGCCCCGGACACCATGCCGTCAGCCATCTCCTTGTGCACCATCATGGTGCCGAAGCAACTGAAATCACTCATGTTGTCAAAGGCCGTGTCCATGGTGATGCCTTTATGTTTACGCAATGCAAAAAAGGTTTCGGCAAATTCGTCGCGCAACTTGGAAGTTTGCGGATCAAGAAAAGTCACTCCGTCCAGTGTCAGGCCAAGGGTTGAAGCCCGGGAACGCAGACTACTTTCCTCTCCAAGAATGGTCAAATCCACTACATCGCGCAACCGCAGTATCTCTGCGGCCTGTAAAATACGGTCGTCATCCCCTTCCGGCAGCACGATGTGTTTGCGCTCCTGGCGGGCCCGCTTAAAAAGCGAATATTCAAACATGAGAGGCGACATGGTGGAGGATGGTGTAACACGAATTTTTTCTTCCAGGGCCGGGATGTCGACATTGGCCTCAAACATACCAAGGGCCCGGGCAATCTTGCGCTCGTTGTCAGGACGCAGCCTTCCCTGCACGGCCGCCGCATTCATGGCCGTACTGTAGGTGTGGCTGGAAACGCTGTACATGGGAATGGCCAGCTTATCAAGCCCCTGAAGCAGTTTAACTACAGAAGGTGCCGGAGTCAAACCGCCGGAGAAAAGCATACCTACCGGAGAAGGATAATTTTTCGAGGCAATGGCACCCAGGGTGGTGAGGATAATATCCGGCCGGTCACCCGGAGTGATGATCAGATCATCCTTTTCAATGTAGTCGAGAAAGTTGGTCGGCCCCATGGCCGCCACCTTGAAATCGAGTACGTCACGCTGAAGTCTCGCTTTGGGTCCACAAAACCAATCAGCATGCAAAGCCTCGACAATCTCCGCCATGGTCGGCTTAGAAAGGCTTTCCACTTCGGGCAGCAGGTCGATGGCAATACCGGTGCCGCACTGCTTACGCAACTCTTGTTCAGCCTCATCCAGAATTTTTGCATCGACCCGGTTGACCATAATGGCCAGCAGCGGACAGTTGAGTTGCCTGAAGGTTTTCTCGGCGACCTGGATATTTTCCAACAATTCCGGAGCCGTGGCTTGATAACCGGATGAGATATAAAGGGCCGGAGTGCCCAGCTCCCTGGCGATGCGGATGGAAATATCGTAATCAAAGGCATCGGACAGGTGGCTGATATCAGGCCCTTCACAGAGCAGAAAATCGCACTCTTCTTCCGCCTGCCTGAATTTGGCGACAATCTCACGAAAAAGACGACTCTCCTCACCGGCGGCAATCCAGGCCCTGGCCTGATCATGGGTAACGCCGACCATCTGCTCCGGTTCCAGGCTAAGGTTAAAGCGGCTTGCGATCAACTGGATATGGTTGTCTTCTTCCGCCGCGACAGGAGAGATCGAACGAAAAAAACCAAGTCGATCAACCCGGCGGGAGAGCATCTCCATTACGCCTAGGGTAATAACCAGTTTGCCGCTGTTTGGCTCCAGGCTTGCAATATAAAGATTTTCAGCCATTATTTTTTCTCCGTACCCTGTATTTTCGGAACTTCTCAAAAACCGAAAATAACATCACTCAACGATTTTCATGCTCTCGAAGTCTGCATTTATGCGGTTGCCTGCTGAAGGGCAACCGCCACAGCCACTGAGGCGCCGACCATGGGGTTGTTGCCCATGCCGATAAAACCCATCATCTCCACATGGGCCGGAACCGAGGAAGAACCGGCAAACTGGGCATCACAATGCATGCGGCCCATGGTATCGGTCATGCCGTAGGAAGCCGGGCCCGCACCCATATTGTCAGGATGCAGGGTGCGTCCGGTACCGCCGCCCGAGGCAACGGAAAAATATTTCTTCCCCATTTCATTGCATTCCTTTTTATAGGTCCCTGCCACCGGATGCTGGAAACGGGTGGGGTTGGTGGAGTTGCCGGTTATGGAAACATCTACCTCTTCCAGGTGGTTGATAGCTACTCCTTCCCGCACGTCATCGGCACCAAAACAGCGCACCTTTACCCGTTCCCCCTTGGAAAAAGATTTTTCTTCCGTAACCGCCAATGTTCCATCCACGTAATTAAACTGGGTCTTAACGTATGTAAAACCATTGATCCTGGCGATAATGTAGGCGGCATCCTTGCCCAGGCCATTGAGGATCACCCGTAACGGTTCAGTGCGAACCCGGTTGGCCGAGTTGGCAATGCCGATGGCCCCTTCAGCGGCGGCAAAGGACTCATGTCCTGCAATAAAGGCAAAACAGCGCGTCTTCTCGGAGAGCAGCATGGCTGCCAGGTTACCGTGGCCGATACCAACCTTGCGATTTTCTGCAACAGAGCCCGGAATACAGAAAGACTGCAGGCCGATCCCCAGGGTTGAAGCAATCTCACCCGCCTTGGTCTGCCCCTTTTTCAGGGCAATGGCTGCCCCGACAATATAGGCCCAGCAGGCATTTTCAAAACAGATTGGCTGAACCTCTTTTACAATCGCACTTACATCAACACCCACATCGGTGCTGAGCTGCCGTGCCTCTGTAAGATCCTTGATCCCATACTCGTTCAGGGTTTTGTTGACTTTGTCAATTCTTCGTTCATATCCTTCAAAAAGTTCCATGCTCTTTTACTCCTGCCGGGGATCGATAGTTTTAACAGCGTCTGCAAACTGACCATAGATGCCGGTGGCTTGTTCAAGGGCCTTGGCTGCGTCAACGCCGCTTTTGACGGCATCCATCATCTTGCCCATATTAACAAACCTGTAACCGATGATCTCATCATCTTTGTCCAGCCCCACTTCCAGAACATAGCCTTCAGCTATTTCAAGGTAACGGGGGCCTTTCAACCTGGTACCATACATGGTGCCGGTGACAGACCGAAGTTCCTTGCCCAGATCCTCAAGACCGGCCCCGATGGGCAGCCCGCCTTCGGAAAAGGCGGACTGGCTGCGGCCGTAGGCGATTTGCAGGAAAAGTTCCCGCATGGCCACGTTAATGGCATCGCAGACCAGGTCGGTGTTGAGCGCCTCCATGATGGTTTTACCGGGCAGGATCTCCGAGGCCATGGCCGCGGAATGGGTCATGCCGGTACAACCCAGGGTCTCGACCAGTGCCTCTTCTATGATTCCGTCCTTGATGTTCAGAGTCAACTTACAGGCGCCCTGCTGGGGGGCGCACCAGCCTACGCCATGGGTAAGACCGTTGATGTCTTTTACCTCGCGCACCTGGTTCCACTCCCCCTCCTGGGGGATGGGCGAAGGCCCGTGATCAGGCCCCTTAGCAATACAGTACATCTTCTTTACTTCAGAAGAGTAATTCATAATGGTTCTCCTCATTTTGCTTTTACAGACCTCGTTAAATCATCGTAAAATTGATACTGTTTTCCGGACATTTTGCTGCAAGGGGTCTTGTTTAAGGTTTAAGGTTCAAGATTCAAGGTTCAGAGTTTAGAGGGTACCCGTTATCTCAAGAGATACCAGCAACCTGAACCTTGAACCTTTTAACAACGCTTACAGGCCTGCTCCAGCCACCGCTTTTTTGGCAAGTTCGGTTATGGTATCCCAGTCCTCCGTCTCGATGGATTGTGAGGGAACGATCCATGAACCGCCGACACAGGCCACATTATCAAGGGCCAGGTAGTCATTGTAATTTTTTTCGGAAATGCCGCCGGTGGGACAGAAGGTGATCTGGGGAAAGGGGCCGCCAATAGACTTAATCGTCCGCACACCACCTGCAGCCTCAGCCGGAAAAAATTTAAACTCCGAGTAGCCCAGCTCCATACCGAGCATCAGTTCAGAGGCGGTGGAGATGCCGGGGATCAACCCAATAGATCCTTGGTTGGCCGCAGTAAGCAGACGCGGGGTCATGCCGGGGCTGAGGGCAAAGACCGCGCCTGCCCCTGTAACCGCTTCCAGATCTTCGAGTGAAGCGACTGTACCGGCACCGACTAAGGCCTCTGGAACCTCCCGGCTGACCAGACGGATGGCTTCAACCGCCACCTCACTGCGCAGGGTAATCTCCAGAACCTTGATACCACCTTTAAGCAGTGCATGGGCCAGGGGAACCGCATGTTCGATTTTTTTTATCACGATTACCGGTACAACCGGCCCGGCATTGAGGACTTCCAGTGGAGCTATCTTCCAGTTTCTTCTGTTTGACATATTGGCCTCTATTGCAGATACGTTAACGGTTTAGAAATCCTGTGGAAAGACCACATTTCAGCTTTCATCGACATAGGTAAAGATGGAGCTGGCTCCTTTATCCGCGCTGAGCTGTGCTTTGCGCAGGGAAGCAAAAATCTGCCGACCAAGCCCACGGCGGGAACCCGCAAGATTTGCTTTTGCACATTCACGTTTTTCCAGTTCCCGGTCATCCACCTTGACTTTCAGAATACTGTTCTCCGCATCCATAACAATGACGTCTCCATCCTGAATCTTGGCAATCACACCGCCGGTTACCGCTTCCGGTGTACAATGAATGGCAAAGGGCACTTTACCGGAAGCACCGGAGAGCCTGCCGTCAGTGACCAGTCCCGCCTTGTAGCCGCGATCCATGACAATGGAGAGGAACATGATGAGCTTATGCAGTTCCGGCATGCCGTTGGCGCGTGGCCCCTGGAAACGAACAACAGCCACCAGATCCTTGTTGAGTTTGTCAGCATGAAAGGCGTCTTCCAGTTCCTTCTGGCTGTGAAAAATCATGGCTGGTGCTTCAACATAGGTTTTTTCTCCATCAGCAAGGGCTGAAATTTTCATGACAGCCCTGCCCATATTCCCTTCTAAAATCTTAATACCACCCATTGGATCAAAAGGTGCTGCACAGGATGCAAAGTTTTCAGGGGCTTTCGACTCTGCAGGTCCGTCCTGCCAGACGACGTCATCTCCGTCAAGGACAGGCTCCTGCAGGTATCTGGAAAATCCCGGCCCGGCAACGGTCTGTACATCTTCATGAACCATACCATTTTCCAATAATTCACGAACCAGCAAAGCCATGCCACCGGCTTTCTGAAAGGAGTTGATGTCACCGCTTCCATTTGGGTAGATACGGACAAGAAGAGGCACATTGTCTGAAATCTCCTCAAAATCAGACCAGTCAATGCGAATTCCTGCAGCCCGGGCAATAGCTACCAGATGGAGGGTTTCATTGGTTGAGCCACCGGTGGCCATTAAACCAACCATTGCATTCACCACGGATTTCTCACTGATAACATGACCAATGGGGGTATAGTCATCACCCAGATTGGTTAAAGAGGTAATCTGTTTTGCTGCAGCTTTGGTTAATGCGTCACGCAACGGGGTACCGGCATTCACAAAAGATGATCCAGGCAGATGCATACCAAGCATCTCAGCCATCAGTTGATTGGAATTTGCCGTGCCGTAAAAAGTACAGGTGCCGGGACTGTGATAGGCCTTTACCTCGGTTTCCAGCATTTCCTTACGACCGATTTTCCCTTCAGCAAAAAGTGCCCGAACACGATTTTTTTCATTATGTTCCACACCGGATGTCATGGGGCCGGAAGGAATCAGGATCATGGGCAGATGACCAAACTGAAGCCCCCCCAGGAGCAGGCCGGGCAAAATCTTGTCACAGACACCAAGCAGCATTGCCCCTTCAAAGACATTATGCGACAGGCCGATAACCAGGGACATGGCAATCACATCCCGGCTGATCAGGCTCAGATCCATGCCGTCTTCACCCTGGGTAATTCCATCACACATTGCCGGCACACCTCCGGCGAACTGGGCAGCACCACCGGCCTCGGCAACAGCTTTCTTGAGTATCTCAGGATAGACACCATAAGGCTGGTGGGATGAAACCATATCATTGTATGCTGAGATAATCGCAATATTGGGGACATTGTCCTCCAAAAGAGCCGTACGGCAACTCGTGTTACATCCTGCAAGACCATGGGAAAGATTGGAGCATTCCAGCTTGCCACGAAATACGCCCTTACCCTTATCTTCTTCTATTCTCTGCAGATACACTTCTCGATGATTTTTACTCCGTTCAACTATTCGCTGGGTAACTTTTTCAACGACTGAATTCATTTCTCTTCTCCTTCACTCAAGGTGCCCAGTAAACACTGACCGGGGTTGATTCCTGCTTTAAAACATAACGAATGGGCATTTCCTCAACCGGACCATCAGTCATTGCCTTATCCAGAACTTCTCTTTTTTCCTGGCCGACAATATGCAAAAAGATCTGTCTGGAAGCTAAAATCACCGGCAGGGTAAGGCTCATCCGTTCATGGGGGGCAGTGAGAGGAGCCAGCGCCATGCAGGTTCTACCGGAATCCATTGCTGTTGCCGCAGCCAATTTCTTGGCACCGGGGAACAGGGACGCGGTATGCCCATCGCCTCCCATGCCAAGAATCAACACATCAAAGGGTTGGGGAATTTTTTTAAAGTTCTGCTCACATTCCGCTTCCCCGTCACTCGCAACTTCGGCACCATTTTTCATTCCAACAAAAGTAGCTGCGGCCGCTTTATTTTGTAAAAGATGGGTTCGGGCAAGTTGTTCATTGGAGTCATCATCTGACGGTTCCACCCAACGTTCATCCACCAAAGTAATGCTGATATCCTTCCAGGAAATGTCCAGCAGTGATAATCGTTCAAACAGTTCCATCGGCGTGGAACCACCGGATACGGCAAGACTTGCCTGACCATTATCTGCAACACCTGCGCTTAACAACTCTGCAATCTGTATGGCAAAATACTCTACCAAATTCTTTCGGTCTGTAAAATCTCTCATAACAGTCGTCTTCATTTACAATCCTCTGTCATTTATTCTTCCCACTCTCGGCCATCTCTTGCCAACAACGCCACCGAGGCAACCGGGCCCCAGGTGCCGGCGGGATACGACTTTGGCGGTTCATTACCCTGGGCCCAGGCGTCCTGAATAGAATCGATCCATGTCCAGGAACGTTCAACCTCGTCACGATGAATAAACAGTGCCTGGTTGCCATGCATCACCTCCAGGATCAAACGCTCATAGGCATCGGCAATCCGTTCGCCTTCAAAGGCCTCGGAAAAACTTAAATCAAGCATAGTTCGCTGCAGCTTAACCCCTTCGCCGATTCCGGGAATCTTGTTGAGCATCTCGATCTCCACACCTTCGTCAGGTTGCAGGCGAATGACCAGCTTATTGGGCGGCAGGTTGCGGTATGAACCTATAAAAATATTATGGGGCAACTGTTTAAAGTTAATAACAACCTCAGAGCGTTTGGTTGCCATGCCCTTGCCGGTACGCAGGTAAAAAGGTACTCCGGCCCAGCGCCAGTTATCAACATCCACCCGGATGGCAACAAAGGTCTCAGTGGTGGACTTAGGGTTGCCGCCCTCTTCTTCAAGATAGCCGGGTACGGCTTTTCCTTTCAAAAAACCTGAAGCATACTGGCCACGCACGACTTTTTGGTCCACGTTGTCCCTGGTGATTGGTCGCAGAGCTTTTAAAACTTTGAGCTTTTCGTTACGCAAACTGTCACCATGCAGATTGACCGGGGGTTCCATGGCCACCAGGGTCAAGATCTGCATCAGGTGATTCTGTACCATATCCCGCAGCTGACCTGATCCGTCAAAATATCCCCAGCGTCCTTCTATACCCACCTCCTCAGCCACTGTGATCTGGACATGATCAATGGTATTATGATCCCAGTTGGTGGTGAAGATAGAGTTGGCAAAACGCAAAGCCAGCAGATTCATGACCGTTTCCTTGCCCAGGTAGTGATCGATCCGATACACCTGGTCCTCATTAAAAACAGTGGCAACGGTATCGTTAATCACCTGTGAGGAGGCCAGGTCCCGACCAATTGGTTTCTCAAGAACCACACGTGTCGTCGGCGTAATGAGTCCTGCATGATCCAGCCCCCTGCATATATCGGCAAAGAGAGATGGGGCAACGGAAAAATAATTGACCAGCACTCGCTGCTCCTGGTCAATCGCCTCCTGTAAACGGTTGTATTCCTCCGGCACATCCAGATTGATCAATACATAGTGCAGCCTGTTCAGCAACCGCTCAACCACGTCCGGCTCCAGGGGATCCTTGACAAAGGTCTCCAGGCTGTCACGCATCTTGGCGACAAAGTCCTCCTGGCTGAGTTCGTGGCGGGCAACCCCGATAATTCGGGTGTCTTCATGCAGCAGACCGGCTATGTCCAGCTGGTAGAGCGAGGGTATCAGTTTACGCCGGGATAAATCTCCGAGCACCCCGAATATGGTAAAATCGCAAGGTTTATTTTTGTCAAGGCTTGGCATAGCGTTCTCCACACAGTAGATGTTTCTTGAACCGCAGAATGTCGAATATCAAAGGAAGGTACTTTCTTAATTAAGATTTCTTTCATCATTGATTATTTCTTGTTCGATATTTGATATTCAAATCTGTTACATTTTCAATGTTTGGCTAGTTTTTTTATAACTTCTCAATAATGTGGTGGCATACCGACAACCTCCCCCTTTATTAAAGGGGGATTGAGGGGGATTTTTTTAGGTTGCCACCACTTATTGAGGTACTTTTTTTTGCATGAACCTGCAGAGGCTAAACTCCTACTGAGGCTTAGGAAATACGATCCCACCCTCGGGGATGCGCTGCCATTTGAGTTCAACAGGAAAAGGCTGTACCTGCCAGATCTTACGAGCATAATCACTGATGGAGCGATCCGAGGAAAACTTGCCCATACGGGCAACATTAAGAATCGACAATCTGGTCCACTTGTCCTGATCCAGGAATGTTTCGCTCACCCGGTCCTGACAGTCAATATAATGCTGGTAGTCAGCAAAACAGAGATACTGGTCATCATAGAGCAGTGAATCTACTATAGGCTTGAAGAGCTCCCGGTCACCATGGGAAAAATGACCGGATTGAAGCAGCTCAATAACCCCCCGCAATTCTGCATTATTCTCGTAGTAATCCAGGGATCTGTATCCCGCACTCTGCTTTTCATAGACCTCCTCAACTTTGAGACCGAAGAGAAAGAAATTCTCCGCTCCCACCTCCTCACGAATCTCGACATTGGCGCCATCGAGTGTGCCGATGGTCAGGGCCCCGTTCATGGAGAACTTCATGTTGCCGGTACCCGAAGCCTCCATACCAGCCAGGGAGATCTGCTCGGACAAATCAGTCATAGGGTAGATTTTATGGCCGATCTTGACGTTATAGTTGGGAACAAAGTACACCTTGAGCCGGTCTCGCACATCAGGATCATTATTGACCACCTCAGCCACGGAGTTGATAAGCTTGATGATACGCTTGGCCATGAAATATCCGGGTGCGGCCTTGCCGCCAAAAACAAAAACCCGGGGAGAGATATCAATGTTCGGATTGGCCTTGATCCGGTTATAGAGGGTAATGATATGCAGCACGTTCAAGTGCTGCCGTTTATACTCGTGAATTCGTTTTACCTGGACATCAAACATGGCCTCATGATTGACCACTAAACCGCTTTTCCTGAAGGCGTAATCGGCCACATCCTTTTTGTTCGCCTCTTTAACCTTGCGCCAGGCCTCGCGGAAGGATGCATCATCCACCAATTTTTCCAATTTTTTCAGCTCATCAAGATGGGTAACCCATCCCTCGCCTATGGCATCGGTGACCAGCTTTGTCAGCCGCGGGTTGCTCAGCGCTATCCAGCGGCGCGGTGTTACACCATTGGTGACATTGTGGAGCTTACCCGGATACATCTCGTTAAAATCTTTCAGGGTGTGCTTGCGCAGCAGGTCGGTATGCATGGCTGCAACCCCATTAATGGCATGACCGCCGACACAGGCAAGGTTTGCCATCCGCACATAGCGGGGGCCTGACTCATCAATAATGGACATCCGGCTTATACGTTCATCATCACCGGGATATTTCAGCCGTACTTCATCGAGGAATCGATTGTTAATTTCAAAGATGATCTCCAGATGCCTGGGCAGCAGACCGCCGAACAGGTCAATCGGCCATTTTTCCATAGCCTCCGGCAGCAAAGTATGGTTGGTATAGCACAATGTTTTGCAGGTGATGTCCCAGGCCTTATCCCAGTCATAGAAATGGACATCCATCAGCAGACGCATCAGCTCCGCTACGGCCACCGAAGGATGGGTGTCATTGAGCTGGGCCTGAAAATCGTCATAAAAATTATCCAGGTTGTCATGGGTGAACAGGTGAATACGGATCATGTCCTGCAGAGAGCATGAGACAAAGAAGTACTGCTGCTCGAGACGCAGCTGTTTCCCTCGGAACTGCTCATCATTGGGGTACAGGACCTTGGTAATGGTTTCCGCGCTGATTTTGTCTTCCACCGAACCATAGTAGTCACCAACATTAAAGTCTTCAAAGTCAAAGGAAGTATGAGCCTCAGCGCTCCAGAGACGCAGAAGGTTGACATTGTTGACCTTGTAGCCGGGCACCGGAGTATCATAGGGGATTCCAGTAATCAACCGACCTGGAATCCAGCGCATCCTCCGGTTTCCACGTTCACCATGGTACACTTCAGTGTGACCGCCGAATCCGACATCGCAGGCCATGTCTGATTTCTTGATTTCCCAGGGATTACCCGGGTGCAGCCATCTGTCGCTGAGTTCCTTTTGCCAGCCATCTACAATCTCCTGGTCAAACATGCCGTACTCGTAGCGGATACCGTAACCGATGGCCGGAAGCTGCAATGAAGAGAGCGAATCCATGTAGCAGGCAGCCAGGCGGCCAAGCCCACCGTTACCAAGGCCTGGTTCCTCCTCGTGATCCAGGATTTCCTGAAGATCAAGACCGGTCTCTTTGCATGCCTGGTCCACATCATCATAGAGTCCCAGGTTGATAAGATTGTTGCCCAAATGCGGTCCCATGAGGAATTCCGCGGACAGGTAACAGACAATCTTAGAATCTTTTTCCAACAGCGCCTCCACCGAATTGACAAAAAGATGCTGCATCCGGTCACGCACCGTTTGGGCAACCGACAGGTAGTAATCATTCAGGCTGGCGGTACGGGTTGTTTTGCCCTGTTGATAAAAAAGCTTATAGGCAAAGGCACGTTTGAGTTTGTTGATGTTCTCGTTTTTATTGACAGTATTTTTCTTGACGGCCTTTGTTTTTTTTGCTGGACTCATTGAATTCTCCACGTTTAAAAGCAGGGATTAGTAGGGGGGTGGCATCGAAGTCTTTACCCAGTTGCCTTGCTGAATAATTACAAAAAAGGAATCTTTTTTAGCCACGGAACACACGAACTATACAAAAATAAAAAAATTTCTGTGTCTTGCCGTGGGGTTCGTGGCTAAAATAAAATTTTTTACTTCAATTAATGATATTGACTGAATAGTAATTGTTTCATTTTTTTTCTTCACCGAACTGCATGATGGCCTGGCCATATTTTGTCTTCAGGGTGTTCAGGTACTCCGGGTCAATGGGGCCCTTCCAGGTTTTAATCTTAAAAAAACGTTTGGGAATGGTCACTGATTCCGGCGTAAATCCGGTACCAATACGGGTCTGCCAGCGGAGCTTTTGGATATGTCGGCCCAAAGGCTCTATATTTGCCGCCAGTTCCGGGTATCCCACGGACTGGAGACATTCAGCCAGCAGATCATTTTTATAGATGCCCCGTGCAAAGAGGCAGGCCACCATGGAGGTCATTAAGCACCTGCCGGCTTCATCTTTAAAAAGAAAATCAAGCACCCCGGCCACATCCTGTTCAGCGTGTTTCTGGTCATAGGCGTAGGCGCCGCAGTCGAGGTGTGAATGCCTGAAACCCAGTGCCTGGGCGGCAAAGAAGGTCTCACCGGTGGCATAGCCTGCCATCTCCTGGCCCAGGACGCAGGCAAACTCGCTGCCGCCATACTGGGCCGCAGCCTTCAGGGTGCCCTGACCAAGAAGGCGGTAAAAATCATTGGAGGCTGTGCCAAGCAGATCTGTTGCCTGCTGGTATGCCTCCGCATCACCGAAGGAGAGGGATACCCCTGTTTCTTTTTCCGAGATCAACCCCTTTTCAGTGGCCTCGGTGGCCCAGGCCAGGGCAACGCCGCCGGACATGGCATCAAGGCCGGTCTTTTCCATGACATCCAGAATATTCAGTATCCCACGGGGTTCGGTGACGCCAAGCATGGTTCCCAGGGAAAATACGGACTCATAATCGTAGGCAACCTGTTTAAAGGTATAACGATGGTCTGCCATAAATTTTTCCCTGACACAGCCGACATGGATACAGCCCACCGGACAGCCGGAACAGGCCGAGTTACGCAGCAGGTTCTTCTCTGCAAACTGCTCACCGTTAATGGCGCTGATCGCCGAGTCACTTGTAGCCTGCAGGTTGCGCCATGGCAGGGATTTAATCTCATTTAATGCCTGCAGATTTGCAGGCGTCCCCAGATTATGATATTTTTTCATCATATCCGTGGCAGTGACCTGGTTGTAGACCTCTGCAAAAACCTTGGAATACTCTTTTCCTGTCGGCTCCGGGAAAATGGCGTCCCCCTGAATAATGATGCCTTTCAGATTTTTTGCGCCCATGGCCGCTCCACCGCCCATCCTGCCGAAATGGCGGTAGGTATCAGCATTGATGCTGGACATGGCCACACCGTTCTCTCCGGCAGGGCCGATGCGCAGGATGCTGCGATGGCCGGAGCCCTTGAACATGGTTCGCAGCAGTTTGCCGCTCTCAAGGACATCCATACCCCGCATGAAATCAATATCTTTAATTTCCATGGAGCGGGAACTGATGTTCAGGCAACACAGCCTGTCCGATCTGCCGACAACCACCAAAGCGTCCAAATTGGAAAAGCACAGGGAAAGAGCGGAACGGCCTCCGGCATGGCTTTCCGTGTATTGATCGTGGTAGGGAGACTTGAAACTGCAGACCGTTTTGCTCATCAGCGGAAAGTATCCGGTCAGGGGGCCGACGGCAAAGATAACCGGCTGCTGTGGATCATCCCAGGGCTTTTCCGGATGACCGTATTGATTGAAAAGGAGGGCCGCCAGACCGCTGCCACCGACTTCGCTGTTGCGGCCGTCCAGCTTTACGACTTTACCCTTTCCTTCGGAGAGGTTAACCACAAAAACTCTGAAATGATCTCGTATCATGATACTGCCTCCTCTTGCAGGGTGTTCTCGACTTCCTTCATTTCAAGACAATTGTGGGGACAAAATTCAACACAACGGCCGCAATGGATGCAGACAAAGACCTCACCGGACAGGTCCTGAAAAATGGCATCAACCGGACAGGCGGCAACACAGTCGCCGCAGTTGATGCATAGAGTCTTCTTGACAATGACTCCCCCGCCCCTGCGCTGAGAAAAAGCACCGGTTGGGCAGGCCTCGGCGCAAGGCGCAGGATCGCAGGCCAGACAGTGTTTGGCGGTAAAACCGGTTGTCAGGCCGCCGGAAGAGTGTATCCGTATTCCGGCCGTATCCCAGGATATTCGTTTATGCACAAGTCGGGCACAGGCCAGGGAGCAGGAGTGGCAGCCTATACAACGGTCAATTTTCGGTGTAATCAATATCTTTTTCATAACTCTATGATTTCCATATTGTGATTTGCTGCAGAGCTGGGGCATAGGC
>JAGHCC010000197.1 GCA_021160685.1 Desulfobulbaceae bacterium
AACCTTGGGAGCCTGGCGCAAGGCCGCCCTCAATCCCGTGGAAAACTGATCAAAATCATTACCAAGCTCCCGCTGATTAAAGGTGGCTTTGATATGGGGATGGATAAACTCGATAGGATCTTCAAGGGTGACAACATGGACTGACTTTTCATGATTAATTTTTCTCAAAATGGCAGCCAGAGTTGTCGACTTACCCGAACCAGTGGCGCCGGTGACCAGAATCATTCCGTTTAATTCGGACGCCATCTTGTTCGTGACTTGAGGAAGGTTCAGTCCTTCAATGGAGGGAATCTCAGTGGGCAGCTTCCTGAGTACCGTGGTCAAATTCTTTTTTTGAGAAAAAACATTGACCCTGAATCTGGCTTTACGGCCAAGAAAGTACGAAAGATCACAGGAGCCTGATTCCACCAGGTGGCCTAAAAGTCTCTTGTCGCGGCCAATCACGTTTAAAGCAAAAACCTCGGCCTGAAAGGGGGTCAATTCCGTGACGTCAGGCTTTACCCTGACCGATTTGAGCTGCCCGGCGGATTCAACCTGCAGGGGCTTTCCCACCGTGATATTGAGATCCGAGACATTGCCATAGGTTTCAAGCATTGTAGCAATCCAGTAATCAATCTCCGGTTGTTTCATTTCTCCTCCTTGGTGGTCTTTTCGACCAGAAAATAAAGTCTTCCCGACTGTTTCATCATGCCTGCCGCAAACTCGGCTTCAGCGCCGTTTCCCAGAAAAAGATCAACACGGCGCAAGCCTTTAATCGCCGAACCGCTGTCCTGATTCAAGACAAAACGAGCCAGATCAGTCCAGCCTTTCACCCCGCCCTTTTCATCAACGAGAGGGTAATCGGTGACCAGCAAAGCCAATGCTCCGGCCGGATAGCAATGCTGATCCAGGGCAACGGAATGTCCGGGGGTCAACGGCTGGCCAAGACTTCCCGGCGGAGCGGTGGCTGCCGATTCTTCATCTGCCTCAGACATGCTAAAAAAGATAAAGCGATCATTTTTGTGGAGAATTTCCTCCATTTCATTGGGATGCCGGCGAAGATAGCGGCGAATGGCCTCCATATCGACATCAGCCAACGACAATTTGCCCCTGTCCACAAGCACTTTACCGATGCTCGTGTACTCCCTGCCGTTACTGCCCCCGTAACGAACCAGTCTCGTTGAGCCATCCTCCAGTCTGATTCTTCCGGAACCCTGAATATGCAGCAAAAAAACTTCAAAAGGGTCGGACAGGTAGATCAGTTCCAGACCGGCCAGTAGATTTTTCTTTTCGATCTCTTTCCGGCTAAAGTACGGAACAAATGATCCGTTTTCCAGCCGCCCCACCCTTTTTTTATCATCCTGACGACGGACGATCAGATCCGGTGGCAGGGAGTAGAGCGGATACGAATATGTATCATTTTTTTGCAGAGAGCCGTTAAAAATAGGTTCATAATAGCCGGTGACAAGCATCTCGGTATCGGCAGGCCTGCAGAAGTCGAATTGCTCCGTGACCTTCGGCCATAATTCGGCAGGAGTCCGACTCCTTCTGACAATGGCCAAAAAATTTTCCAGGGCATTAATCTGGTCTGCTGCTGTCAGGGTTTTATTGCAGACCTGAAATTTCCGCTCAGCAGGAAGACGGTGGTAATAAGTCAGACTTGCCTGAACGGCCTGCTCCAGAGACGAAAGGGGAAAATCCGTCATCCCAGGCAGACTGTCCGCCTTTACCATTTTGAACGGGACGCCACAGTCAGCCTTAACGTGCGTTGCTGCAGCAAGAAGAAAAAAAATGACCCATAATATCCATGAAGTTGACGAAATGGATGTTTTATCTTGTCTCAATATTTTGCCGTGTATGCGTTTTTTTGTGAATTCTTGTCATGTTGCTCGTATAACACCCTTTAATTTTAGACAGCTTCTTGGATAAAAGTCCAAAAAAATTTTCTCACTCTTGAAGTATTGCCAAAACCAGATCCCTGTTTTTTTTAGCTTGACCTCTCTTACGAGATTGATTATCAGAAGATGTTATTTATATAGGTAACTTTACTGATTTCACTTGAAAAGAAGCCTTTTTATAGACGTTGAAGGGTAACTAATCACAGGGATATTTCAGACACAATACGAATAACCCCATATTTAGTAAGCGATTACAGGTGCTGCAGATGTGCACAGGTAAGCGGAGCGAAGCTAAGACTCCGAGCAAGGCTGGCAGCTATAGTCCCTCTATGCTGCTCGCCCTGATCGTGCGCAGATGCGGTGCCTGTGATTGCTTACGTTGAAGGGGCTTTCAACTCAACCCTTTATTATTTTTCAGGAAAAAAAGAAATCTCAACAGCATTTTTTAACACGATCAGGAGGCACAATGAGCAGCGAAGAACAAAAAATTCAAAGCCTGATGAAGGAAGATCGAATTTTTCAACCGCCGGCCGCCGGCCAGGCTGACGCCTACATCAAATCCATGGACGAATACAAAGCCATTTATAAGCGATCCATGGAAGATCCCGAGGGGTTCTGGGCCGACCGGGCCGAGGAGCTGATCAGCTGGGACAAAAAATGGGATACCGTACTTGACGCTGATCTCCATAAGCCGGAAATCAAATGGTTTGATGGCGGCAAATTAAATGTCTCCTATAACTGCCTTGACCGTCACTTAACCGATGGTCGACGCAACAAGGCTGCCCTGATCTGGCAGGGTGAATCCGAGGATGACGTCAAAGTCTATACCTACCAGATGCTGCACCGCGAGGTCTGCCGTTTTGCCAATGTTTTGAAAAAACTGGGTGTTCAGAAGGGTGACCGGGTTGCCATTTACCTGCCCATGATTCCCGAGCTGTCCATTTCCCTGCTGGCCTGCGCCCGCATCGGCGCCATGCATTCCGTGGTCTTTGCCGGATTTAGCGCCCAGAGCCTGAAGAGCCGGACACAGGATTGCGAGGCCAAGGTGTTAATCACGGCTGATGCTGTTATCCGGGCTGGCAAGACTATCCCCTTAAAACCCAATGCCGACGACGCCCTGGAGGAATGTGATACCGTCAAGAACTGCATTGTCGTCAAACGGGGCGGCAACGAAGTGAACATGCAGGAAGGCCGCGACCTCTGGTGGCATAAAGCCATGACGGCTGAGGACATTACCGACGACTGTCCACCTGAAAGCATGGATGCCGAGGATATTCTTTTTATCCTCTACACCAGCGGCAGTACCGGCAAGCCCAAGGGCGTCGTGCACACCACCGGTGGTTATCTGACATATGCCGCCCATACCTGCCAGTGGGTCTTTGATCTGAAAGATGACGATGTTTACTGGTGTACTGCCGATATTGGCTGGATTACCGGTCACACTTATATTCTGTACGGACCTCTTGCTCTGGGTGCCACCTCCTTAATGTTCGAGGGTGTGCCTTCCTACCCGGCTCCTGATCGCTTCTGGAAAATTGTTGAAAAATTCAAAGTCAACATCTTTTACACCGCACCCACCGTGATCAGAGCCTTGGCTCGTGAAGGCGACAAGTGGACCCAGACATATGATCTCTCCTCCCTGCGTCTTCTGGGCACAGTGGGTGAACCCATTAATCCCGAGGCCTGGATGTGGTATCATGAGCATATCGGTGGCTCCAATCTGCCAATTGTCGACACATGGTGGCAGACCGAGACCGGCGGCATTATGATCTCACCTCTTCCCTTTGCAACGCCGCTGAAACCCGGCTCCGCTACCTTTCCTCTGCCGGGCATTGATGTCAGTGTTTATAATGAAGCAGGCGAAGAGGTGGCAGACAACGAAGGAGGCCATCTGGTTGTTAAACAACCATGGCCGGGCATGCTGCGCGGTGTTTTCAAAGATCCGGAACGGTTCAAAAAGACCTACTTTGACAAGTATCCCGGTATCTACGACCCGGAAGACGGGGTTCGCAGGGATGAGGACGGCTATTTCTGGATCATGGGCCGCCTTGATGATGTTATTAATGTCTCCGGCCACCGTCTTGGCACCGCCGAGATTGAATCAGCCCTTGTCTCCCATGAGGCCGTGGCAGAGGCAGCCGTTGTCGGCGCCCCCCACGAAATCAAGGGCCAGACCATTTATGCCTATGTTTCACTTAAGGCCGGCCGTGATGGCGATGATGATTTGTTCAAAGCATTGAAGCTGCATGTCAGAAAAGAAATCGGACCCATAGCGGTTCCGGAGTTTATCCAGTTTTCCGATGGCCTTCCCAAGACCAGAAGTGGCAAAATCATGCGTCGAATCCTGCGTAAAATTGCTGCAGGTCAGGATGACTTTGGTGACACTTCAACCCTGGCCGATCCGTCGGTTGTTGATATTCTTGTGGATGGTAACAAGGAAATGAAGAGTTAACAATTCGCACCTTTTCAGGTTAGTTAGGCTGTAGGCTAAAGGCTATTTGTTTTCATAGTCGGTCCATACTCTGTTTTAGAATATTTTTTGTTACACCACTCTACGATGTAACAAGTTTATCTCTTTTACAGTCTCAATGCCTACAGCCTATCCACCTGATAGTTACAAGATTTACCCATAGTTACAAAAAAAAGGCGCCGGAATTTACCGGTGCCTTTTTTTATATACAAATAATAATAA
>JAGHCC010000010.1 GCA_021160685.1 Desulfobulbaceae bacterium
CCTCCAGAATCAGCTGTAATAGCATATTAAGTCCCAATGCTCGGCATGACAGTTACGCCTGACAGCCCTTCACCATCATCATACCATCCATTGGAGTTGGAATCCGTCCAAACGGTTCCTACAACAAAAGCGTTAAAGTGATCTGCTGAAGAAGAATTTGCCTTCGCATAATTTCCAGTGGTCACATACGGACCAACACTATTTTCAGAGTCGGCATCGTAGATTGATGCTATTCCAACATTTGTATATTCTTTGCCATCAGACATAAGTGCAACGCGGTGACCACGGCCAGTCTGCATTCCGTCATCCTCAAAACCCCAATCAATGTTAAATGCAGCATGCGCGTGTAAACCGCTACGTGCATACGAGAAAACGACTCCGCCAACTGACAGCCAAGAGAAGTTAGCATCATCGATCCTATCAAACTGATTGTTGTGATCTTGAGCATCCCGAGAAATGAGATCTTCGGAGTGAACTCTCGCAGCTTCATAAAGTCGACGATCAAATGCCGCTGGAGGCATTTGGCTGATCACTGCAAATTCATCTTGCAGCTTAGCAACATCTACCTCGAAATAATCACGACCATTTGATACATCAACATGTGATTCAGTTGCAAGCCAGATGCCTTCAACTGGAGGATTTGAACGTGCTCGGTTAATAAACCAAAGTTGGCGTTGTTCAATGCCGTTTGGATGTTTGCTATCAGCTGTCTTATGGTAAAGCCATTCTGTCGGTGTAGCTAGTGGTGGAATTTCAGCCCACTTGGTTTCTTGAACTGCTAGTGCCTCTATGACTTTTTCTGCAGTCGGTGGGTCGGTTGTAGGAAATTCTTGGGCATACGACGATAGAGATGGTAAAGAAACGAAAAAGGTAGCTGTCGCGACTATTGAAAACAAGATGATTCCGGTATATTTGCAAGTTGCCATTATTTTTTGTCCTTGAGTTTCCCTTAAATATCTACGATAGATTTACCAATTATTCAATCACAGTTAAAATATTTTTGACAGAAATTTTGCAGAAAAGCCAAGACTGTTTCGCAATATCATTTAGACTCCGTGAGGGACTGGTGAACTTTTACATAATTTTTATAAAAAATTTGAATAAACAGTCAAAATCTCTTAAGTTGCTGAAACAGTTTGCTATGATAGTTATTATTGAACCATGATGCCCTCGGGAAAAGGCATATCCGAGAAATGAAAGTTAGTCTCTCACAGAGGCGCAGAGAAAAAAACTCTGTGCCTCTGTGAGAGACTTTCATATAAACGAGTTATCCGGAGTTTTGGCATCATTTTTCAATGGTGGACACTACCCGCCGCACATTGTGAAATTCTAAGTCCCGTCCTTAATTTTCCCTCTCCGTTTATCGGGGTTGAGGAAATGGAGCGAAATGGTATGACTCTAAAGACCCGCCTGTTGCTATTCTGGTTCTGTTCGGTTCTTCTCTGTTTGCTGGGTCTTCGTTTGTTGTTTGCTGTTGCCTTGGATCGCCACAACCATGATAACGCCCATCAGGCAATTCGATGGGGGATTGATGTCCTTAAGACAAATCTGGATGAGACAGGCGCCGGATTAACAAAAGCAGGTCTCCGAATCGCGTCTTACCCCTCCACTCAGGCTTCCGTCAATATAATTGACTCCTATCAGGATATTGATCATTATCAATCCATAGTCTTTGATGAAGAGAAGAAAAAAATCAGTATGATGCTGAGCCGGGAAGTAGTTCAGCCCGGAATTTGTGATCTGGCGGTTATTTTTGACAACCAGGACAACCTGATTAGTTTTGCCCAAGCCGGCCCGCAAGGAGTCCGGGCAGGATATTTGTCGTATCTGGATGGAAAGCCGGCGATTTACGGTTTAATCGGCAATAAGCATGTTCAACAGGATGACATGCCCGCCTTTATTGATTGCTCATCGTTTGCAACTCAATCCGCCGGAGTTTTTTATTACCATTCCTGTCCTTGTGGTTTTGGCGTTGTCTGCACGGCTCCCATTGTCCGTAATTTTCCAAAAGGCCCGCCAAAAGAGATCGGCCGGCTGATAATGATCAAATTTCTTGATCAGGAGTTCGTCAGCCGTCTTGCCAATCTTACAAAACTTGAACTGAAGATCATTTCCGGCAATCATACTGTCGGCAACGGGTTATCCAAATTTAACACAACTCATTTACCTTCCGTCCTGCCCTCTGTTTTTTCCTCGCGTGATACTGTTGAGGAAAGCAAAATAGAATCCGACCGCTATTATCTTCATGCTTTGTCACTGCCGGCGGCAAATGGGGAAAGCGCGTTTGTTCTTTTCGGTATTGACCGCTTCGAGCAGAAGCAACACATCGCGGTCCTGCAGTCGGTTCTGTTTTGGATACTGGTCGCCACCGCATTGTTCATGCTGCCTGCGGGATATTTCTTTTTAAACCGGATGATTTCAACACCTGTTTCAAGGTTGATTGACGGTATCAGAAGATTTGAAAATGGAGATATGGAGCCGATCCGGGAATTTCCTGCAAGCGGTGAGTTCTCAACTCTCGCCCTGACCTTAAACTCCATGAGCGAAAAACTGCATGAGCGGGAAAAGGACCTCAAACAGCAACGGGCGCTTTTGCACTCCTTAGTGAATTCGATTCCGGATTTAATTTTTTATAAGGATCAAAATAGTGTCTATCTGGGCTGTAATAAGGCCTTTGAAATTTTTGCCGGAAAAAAGGAAAGTGAGATCGCGGGCAAAACTGACGTGGATCTCTTTTCCGGGGAGGTCGCCCGATTTTTTAGAAAAAAAGATCAGCTGGTGCTTGAATCGGGAAAGGCAAATCGCCATGAAGAATGGGTCACCTATCCTGATGGCCACCAGGAATTGCTTGATACACTTAAGACTCCTTTTGTCGGGCCGGACAAGGACCTGCTCGGCCTGGTGGGAGTCAGCCGCGACATAACCAGGCTGAAAGAAACCGAACAGGATCTGGCCAGGGAAAAAGAACGCCTTGCCGTAACCTTGCGCAGCATTGGCGACGCTGTGATTACCTCCGACACAGAGGGTAATGTTGTTTTACTTAATAAGGTTGCCGAGCAGTTGACAGGCTGGAGTCAGGAAGAAGCCCTGGGAAAGCCCGTCAGTCAAGTATTTCATATTATCAACGAAAAAACCGGCTCCCTTTGCGAAAATCCGATCGAGAAGGTTCTGGAGTTGGGGAAGATTATCGGTTTGGCGAATCATACCGCTCTTATCAGCAGAGATGGAGTTCAGCGCAGCATTGCCGACAGTGGCGCTCCCATTCGCGACCAGGAAAGCAAAATTATCGGGGTTGTGCTGGTGTTCAGAGATGTCACGGATCAGCTCAAAATGGAAGAGGAGCTTCTGAAGATCAAAAAATTGGAATCGGTGGGAGTGCTGGCCGGCGGCATCGCCCATGATTTTAACAACATTCTCACCATTATCCTCGGGAATATCAATCTGGCATCTCGATTTATCGAGCCGGACAATGAGGCCATTTCTCTCCTCCGCAAGGCTGAAAAAGCGACTCTCAGGGCGGAAAAACTGACGAAGCAGCTCCTTACCTTCTCCAAGGGGGGCGATCCGGTCAGGCAAACGGCGGCCATCTCACAGATTATCAGGGAATCGGCCGAGTTTATACTTCATGGCAGTAACGTGGTGTGTCATTATTCGATTCCCGATGATCTCTGGCTCGTTGATATAGATTCCGGTCAGATCAGTCAGGTTCTTCAGAACCTGATTATCAATGCCTGTCATGCCATGCCCGAGGGCGGGAAGATCGATATATCCTGTGCCAATATTACGAATATTACTTCAGAAACCATGCTTAGTCTCCATCGTGGTGATTATGTGAAAATCATGATCAGGGATTACGGTGTGGGGATTCCTCAAAAAATTCTTGATAAAATTTTCGATCCGTTCTTTTCTACCAAGCAGGAGGGCAGTGGTTTAGGGCTGGCAACCTGCCATTCCATCATCAACAAACATGATGGGCACATCATGGTGCAATCTGAACCCGGAACGGGGACGATGTTTACCATTTATCTGCCAGCCGCCGACAGGGGGAAATCCGCTGTCAAAGATGACCGGACATCACTTTTCACCTCAGGTTCGGGGAGAATAATGGTGATGGATGATGAACCGATGGTACGGGATCTTGCCGGGCAGATGCTGACTCATCTTGGCTATGAAGTGGTGCTTGTGGTTGACGGCGCCGAAGCCATTGCAAGATATAAAGAGGCGCGGGAGGCCGGAGATTCTTTTGATCTCATTGTAATGGATCTGACTATTCCCGGCGGCATGGGCGGAGTTGAGGCCGTTCGGGGGATTCTTGCCATCAATCCGGAGGAGAAGGTCATTGTCTCCAGTGGCTATTCCAATGATCCGGCCATGGCGAATTACAGGGATTACGGCTTCAGTGGGGCCGTGGCAAAACCCTTTGACCTGACTGAACTAAACAAGGCTGTCAGGTCGGTTTTGTCCTGAGCCCATGGAGACGATGGAGTCCACCCAGCCGATGTATTTCGATTGTCGAAACATCTCATATCACTATCCTAAAAGTAACATTGAGATTTTTAAGGATCTGAATTGTGCCCTCAGCGGCCCGGGATTTCATGGCCTGTTCGGTCCTTCCGGGGTGGGAAAAAGCACCCTTGCCAGAATCATGGCCGGGGAGATCAAGGCTGCGGCGGGTGAGATTAGTGGTGAACCTTTTCCGAAAGTTCTTTATTCTTCAAATATGGAGAGGCTGCCGGGTTGGTCCAGCGTCGGGGATCACGTTGCCAAGGTGATTCCGCCGAAGCGCATTGGCCGCATGGAGCATTTACTGAGTGATTTCGGCCTTGCTTCCTGCCGGAAATCGCGATTCTCTCAGCTTTCTCTGGGCCAGAAAAACCGTATCAACCTGATTCGCTACCTGCTCCAGGATTTTGATCTGTTGATTATGGATGAAAGCCTGGCAAACGTTGACGAAGCGATGCGGGAGTTGATCATTTTGAAGATCAAGGAGATGTTTCCTGAAAAATATTTTCTCTACATTTCCCACAGTGTGGCTGAAGTTTCCAGGTTCTGCGATACGATCCTTGTCCTGCGCACCCCCCATAAAACTCCACAGGTCGTTACGGTTACCGGTCTTAATTTTCAGTCGGGAGACTCTTTAAACAGAAGCGATCTTGAACGGACGATGCTGGAGATTGTCCATGCTGCTTAGACGTATTTTTCTGTTGAAGACGAGCACACAGGATCAAAAGGGGCTTTACGAAAAATGACATAACGATTAAACTTGCCCAACGGCCTTAGATAATTGGGTAAAATAAACTTTGGAAAAATTCGAAAGTTGTATAGAAACAATGATTCTATCTATTAAATGTAAAGGGGGGGACATGAACCGGTTCAAGATGAAATTATTGACAAGCGCGATTCTACTTTTGGCAATCATCGGCTTTACCCCTGTTCATTCGGCCTTTGCCGATGAGGTCGAAGAGGCCATCCAGGAAGGCCTGGATGCCTATAAAGACGGATCATACACCGATGCTGCGGGCAGTCTTGACTATGCCGCACAACTTATTCGCCAGAAAAAAGGCGAACAGCTTGAAGCTGTGCTTCCTCAGCCGCTTCCCGGTTGGACCGCTGAAGAAGCCAGCAGCTCGGCAATGGGGGCCGCGATGTTCGGCGGCGGTGTTTCCGTTGAACGACAGTATACAAAAGCTGGAAGTCGTGTAACGGTTCAGATCATCACTGATTCGCCAATGCTTCAGGGCGTGATGATGATGTTCAGCAATCCCGCCTTTGCCACTGCCGACGGTGGGCGGCTTGAGAAAATTAAAGGTAAAAGGGCGATCGTCAAATATCAAGCCTCCAGGAAATCGGGCGAAATTCAGATGATTATTTCAAATCGCTTCCTCATTACCATAGAAGGCTCCCAAGTTGAAAAAGCGGATTTAAAAAATTATGCCCAAGAAATCGATTTCAAGACGCTGCTTAATATGATGTGATATTTAGACGGATGATGCTGGAGATTGTTCATGCTGCATAGGCGTATTTTCCAGTTTTTGCTCATCTACCTGCTGGCTCTCGGGCTGCTGTTTCTGTTTAAATACAGCCTGAATCTGTCTGATTATGTCATTCCCGGCCCATTGGAAGTCTGGCACACCGCCACCCTTGTTTTTAATCGTTACCTCTTTGACGGGCTGAACACATTATCTGTCGCTATTGTCGGCCACCTGCTCGCCATTATTCTTGCCACCCTGGTTGCTATCATCGGCAGACAGGCCAGTCTGGCTGGATCCATGATCAAGACGGCCGCTTATAACCTGCAGGCCTATCCCATTGTCGCGGTTGCCCCTGTTATTTTCATCCTTCTGGGTGACGGTCTTGCTTCCAGGCTGCTCATCGCCGCCCTGATCTGTTATTTTCCTCTTCTGCTGTCATTTATCGGTATTCTGACCGAGCCTGTCACCGATATTGAACATTTTTACGTCACAACCGGGAGAATGCGCTGGCAGCTCGAGGTGAAGATCCGCGCCTTTGAAAACACTGCGAAACTGGCAACAGTCATTGCCGGCAGCGCCACACTGGCCATGGTCGGTACCATTGTCGCCGAATTCATCGGCGCGGATGCCGGCATCGGCTACAGTCTTCGCATTGCCTTATATCAGAGCAATATTGCTAAAGTCCTTGTCGCCCTTTTTCTAATCGGCATCTTCAACTCTCTTTACCTGACCTGCCTTGAGTTTTTCGGTTATCTTGTTCAGAAAAAATTAAAAATTTCGACTGGAGAAACACGGTGATTCATCATCTTCTTCGCGCCTTTTTGCTGCTGGCTGTCAGCGGGCTTGTTTTGCTTTCGCTCGCAGGATGCGGTCCTGACCCGGTCTCACCTGAAGCACCCTTGGTGTACCGACTGAAATGGCTTTACAATATGAGCGTGGTGGGTGATCTCTACAGTCTTGAGCACGGTTTTTTTGCCCAGGAAGGTCTGGAGGTGGATATCAGGCCGGGTGGGCCAGAACGCGATGCCATCAAGGAGTTGGAAATCGGACGGGCTCATTTTGGGGTGGCCTCAGCCGACCAGGTGATCAGGGCGGTTGCCAAGGGATCTCCCGTCATTGTGTTGGCCCAGCTCTTTCAGGTCAGTCCCCTGCAGTGGATCCACCGGGCCGGAAAAAATCCGATTCAGACGCCGGACGACTTGAAAAACAGGGTCATCGGCATTACCTATGGGGGCAACGACGAAATCATTATGCACGCCCTGTTGGCAAAACATCGGATCGGAGAAGATGAGGTTGAGTTCTTCAGCGTTCGCTATGATTATACGCCGTTTTATCAGGGCAAGGTTGATCTCTGGCCTGTTTATCAAAACGCCGAAGGTCTGATCATCTCGGAAAAACTGGCCCAGGCAGGCGAAGATGCAGGCTTTTTTAATCCCAATGAATTCGGTATTCGTTTCGTGGCCAATTCGATTATCACCACCGAACAGATGGTCCGGGAGCATCCGGAAACGGTCAGCAGGTTCACCCGCGCCCTTCTGCGGGGCTGGCGTCAGTCACTTGATCCGGCAACTGCTGACAAGGCCGTGGCAACCGTGCAGCGCTTTGACAGGGATACGTCCGTTGCCTTGCTGAAAAAGCAGCTCGACGCCACAAGAACACTGATGATGCCGCTATCCGGCAAAGATTTTGGCTGGATTGATTCCCATGCCTGGAAGCAGACGGCCGGGATCATGTTTGAACAGAAGTTGATCGCAGCGCCTGTCTCGGTGGATGAAATTCTTCTTTCTGTGGAAAAATTAAGACGAAAATAGTTCTGCGCTTTTCTGTTTTTAAAAATGTGAAGAAGGATGGGCGTTGATCTTTTCCGCGCTGTCTGCCTCAACCCAGCATTGTCGGCCGTCCGCCAGTTCGATGTGGAGCCAGGTGTTGCGGTCTTCCAGGATGGCAAATTCTGTTCCCGGATGGAGCGGGGCCTGAAAACTGGGCTGATA
>JAGHCC010000256.1 GCA_021160685.1 Desulfobulbaceae bacterium
AATAAAAAAATATCCAAAAACCTTGTAGGTCGGACTAAAGTCCGACCTACATCCAACGCAGCCGCCCCTATCTCCTGACAATTTCAGCCCGGCCAACCCTGCTTTTCGAGACAAGGGTAAAAAGGGCCGGGGCCAAAAATAAATCAGCAGCCAGGGCCAGAATAAGAGCCATGCCCGTGAGCATACCAAAATTAAACAGATTACTCATGGAGGCAAACATAAAAATAAAAAAGCCGGTTGACAGGACAATGGTTGTAGTCAGCATGGCCTTTCCGGCGCTCTGCAGGGTTTGCCGGACGGATTCAACCGGATCACCGCAGCGGGCAAAATAACGCCGGAAATTATAGACAAAATGGATCGTGTCATCAACGGCTATACCAATGGCAATGGAGCCGATGAGCATGGTGAACATGTCAAGAGGCAGTCCGACCCAACCCATGAATCCCATGGTAATGACAATGGGGACCAGATTGGGAAACATGCAAAGCAGGCCCAGGCGAATGCTGCCGATCAGAAACATCATCATCACCGTAATCACCGCAAAGGCGATAAGATAGCTTTGTCCTGCTGAGTGGATAGAGGCATACATGATGCGACCAAAAAGCGCCATGATACCGGTCACGGTCAGATCGGCGTCAGAGCCGAAAATATGCTCAGCCCGCTCTTTGACTTCCTTTATAAACGGCACATAATTCATGGCATCCTGCCAGGGGACCTTGATGGTGATGCGGGCCAGCTGAAAGCGGGAATCAATCACATCTTCAAGATCATCCGAGCCCGAGTTTTCAAAAAGAAGAAACTCCTGGGGAATCAATTTGGCGTCCTGGGGAATGACATAATACTCGGCACGATTCTCATGCAGGGCCTGATGAATCTCCTTGAGAATGTCTGTGACGGACATGGCCTTGCCCACCGGCAGGGACATTTTTTCCGCTTCCAGTTCCCTGGTAAATTGTTCAATTTTATTCAATATCGCAGGCTCATAGAGACCATTTTCCCGACCGGTATCAAGGATCACCTCCAGGGTCACCGAGCCCTTCATGGAGGAATCAATGGTTTGGGTGGCCTGTCGCACCGGCATATCTTCCGGCAGCCAGGTCAAAATATTATGGGAGAACTGAAGTTTAAGGATTCCAGGGACGGCAATAGCCATAACAAGCAGTGAAAAGATAATAATCCCCCTGGCATGTCCGGTGGAAAAATTGGTGATGCCGTCCATCATCCTTGCCGTCATGCTGGGTGCGGCTGGATTACTTTGCTCATTGGATATTTTTCTTATTTTTAGGGGGACAACGGCCAGCATGGCCGGCAAAAAAATGATGCTGTAGAGCATGGCAAGCATGACGCCGACCGAGGCAAAGATGCCGAGATCTGAAATAGGCGCAACTTCGGCCCCGGCAAAGGAAAGCAGTCCTGCTGCCGTGGTGAGGCTGGTCATCACAACGGCAAAGCCGGAATGCCCCAGGGCATGGACAATGGCCGCTTTTTTATTGTTCTTCCGGTTAAAATGCTGAAAAAACATAATGAGGATATGGACGCTGTCACCAACACCCACGGCCAACAAAAACGAGGGTAAAATCATGGTGGGCATTTTCACCGCTGTACCAGTGACAACCATCAAGGCCAGGGTGGAGGTCAATGACAGCCCAACCACGAGAAGAGGCATAATCATCGAAGAAAGACGCCTGAACATCAAAAAGAGACAAAAGGCTATGATCAGCAGGGCAAGACGCAGGAAAAGCATCATATCCTTGCGCATATTTTTTTTCACGGCATCGGTGACCACCGGGCTGCCGGCAATAGAAATCTGGAAATCATCGGCCCGGACTTGAGCCGCTATACCGTTGATGACCTTGAGCAGTGTATTCCTCTGCTCATTGGTCAAAAAGACACGTTCAACTTCATTAGTGGAAGATTCTTCAGAGAAAGCCTGGTCATCAAAACCGTCAAAATCATCAAAGCCGTCCAGCACATCTTCCTCAGCCATGGTATCCCCATAGGCGTCTGTCTGGATCAGCAGAGTGGTACATGCACCGTCTTCTGAAATCAATCGGTTCAGATAGAGGGGATTGGACATGACCCGTTTGCGCAAGGCCTCAAGCTCCTGAAGACTGTTGGGCCATTTTTCCAGCAAATCCTCAACAATAAGGCCGTCCGTTACCCCCCTGGTATTACGGGCATTGATTATGGAGGTAATTTCATCAACATGGGGAACCTGATCTTCCAGATCTTTATGAAGTTTACGCAGTTTTTTTAAAAATGGCTGACTGAAGACATCACCCTGGATGGCCAGCACAATCAGGTCATCCCGACCAAACTGATCCCGAAAATCATTATAGGTCTGTAAAATTGGATCATCCGGATGAAGAAAACCCTCATCCGACATATCAATGGTGAGATGTGGCAGCTGCTTAACCGAAACAAATACGAGCAACGCCATAAAAACAAGGAGAGGCCAACGTAAACGAAATACCAGTTCTGCCAGCGATTCAAATCCGATTTCTATTTTTTCTTTAACTGAGGTCATTTTTATCTCTTTATGGACGATGCACCCTACCCGTTCATGGGTAATTCAATAATAAATGTTGCTCCCCGGCCCGGTTCCGATTCAACCCACATCCTGCCCTGATGTTTGTCGCAGATAATCGTATGGGATACCGATAAGCCCAGGCCCGTGCCTTCACCCACCTCTTTGGTGGTGAAAAACGGATCAAAGGCGTGGCGGAGCGTCTCTGCATCCATGCCCGGGCCGTTATCCTCCACCTCGATCCTGGCCTTGCCGTTTACCTTCCCGGTGCGGAGAATAATCCGAGCCTGATCTGCCCTGTCCTCTCTTTCAGTCAGGGCCTGGGCCGCGTTCCTAAGCAGATTCAAAATCACCTGTTCAATCTCCATGGCCACGCAGGAGATACTTTTCAATTCCGGATCATACTCCCTGACAATCTCAATATCAGCAATATCATACCTCTTTTTCAGATCGTAATCCGCCAGAGACAAAGCCACTCCTGCGTCAAGGATTTCTGCCGGAGAAATAACTACTGTTTCACCCTTACGGGGCCGGCTGAACTGCAAGAGGTTGTTAATAATTTCCGCTGCCCTGGCAGCGGAAGTC
>JAGHCC010000456.1 GCA_021160685.1 Desulfobulbaceae bacterium
CAGGCGAACCACAGTGTCAATCACCTCCGAGGCCTCGGCGCTCTTGATGATAACCTCATCAGCGCCGGCACCTAGTGCCTGTTTTCTTGTTTCCGCCTTATCGTCGGCTGTAAAAAGAATCAGCTTTATGGGATAATCTCCAAGCTGCTCCCGCACCCGGCGACAGACCTCAATGCCGGAAAAAACCGGCAGCATAAAATCAACAACAGCCGCCTCAGGCTTTTCCTTAATGAGCAAATCCAGTCCTTCACGGCCATCGGCAGCGATCAGGGGCACAAAACCCGCCTTCTGAAAGAGACGGGCATAGAGACGGACAATGACCGGATTATCGTCGATGATGACAATCTTCCGGGGCTTAGCCTGTTTCTGGGACAAAACGTCTTCCTGGCCGGTATCGAGCACCAGAATCATATCTTCAGAAACCAGCACTTCGGACGGGTCAGGATGAATAGTATCACGCTCCTGACGCCTTAGACCGATAACGTCCTGGCCCATCTCACTGCTGATCTGGGCGATTGTTTTGCCTTGCATGCTGGAGCCTTCCTGGATGGTAATCCATTGAGGCAGGGCGCAATAGCTCATACCGCTGTCCAGAACCTTGCCATGTCCGGTTGCGGCAAGAATATCCTCGGCAAAATATTTGCCGGCGGTGGCATACGGTGAAATAACGGTGTCAGCGCCGGCCCGCAGAATTTTCTTTTCAGAACTGCTGTCGGCGCAGCGGGAAATAATACGCAGGATCGGGTTCAGTTCACGGGCGGTGAGTACGGTAAAAAGGTTGAGCGGGTCTGAATCGAGCAGGGCCAGCAGGCCGTTTGCCTTTTTAATAGCGGCGGCTAGAAGCGTCTCAGCGCGGGTGGCATCTCCCTCGACGAAGAAATAACCGGCATCTTTGATCCGCTGACAGACCTCAGGAGACTTCTCTATAATAACGCATGGATAACCTAACTCTTCAAAATGAGCTGCTGTTGCCTGGCCAACCCGGCCAAAACCGCAAATAATGCAGTGTTTTGTCAGGCCACTGATCTGTTTTTTCATTTTTTTACTCTCCGATGTCCCGCTCCACACTTTTTCCAGTAATAATTCTGCGGCGGCATGACCGGCATAGGCCAGACTGCTGAAACCCACCAGGATCAAAACGATAGTAAAAATCCGGCCGGCAGGGGAAAGAGGCCGAATCTCGCCAAATCCGACGGTTGTAATGGTGATCACAGCCATATAAATCGCGTCAACAACAGGGTAATCCTCCAGGAGGACGTAACCGGTCGTGCCGATGATCATAATAGCCAGGCAGATAAGGAGGGCCAGGGTAATGCGGTTGATAACCATAATATGAAGCGGCAAATTAAAGGGAGGAGGCGGAAACGATCTCCTGATAATAATCCCGGCCCGTGACATCGTTAATCACCACGGCTGGAAAATTTTTAACCGTGAAACGAAAAAGGGCCTCCGGACCAGCATCGGGAAAGGCAATCAGTTCGGCCTCAACAATGCATTTCGACAGGAAAGCGCCGGCGCCGCCAAAGGTCGCCAGATAGATAGCGGAATTCTTCTTCATTGACTCCCGGACCTCGGAGGAACGGGCGCCCTTGCCCATGGTCGCCTTCAAGCCAAGATCAAGCAGGCGGGGAGTATAGACATCCATCCGGTAACTAGTCGTAGGACCG
Organism: Desulfobulbaceae bacterium; assembly: GCA_021160685.1. Lineage (GTDB taxonomy): Bacteria > Desulfobacterota > Desulfobulbia > Desulfobulbales > SURF-16 > JAGHCC01. Next base: position 1,668 of record JAGHCC010000456.1, read on the forward strand.
GCGGCGCCGATCACCCGACCAGGCCGGGCTGGGCTGGGCCCCACATAGTAGAGAAGCTGGCCCTTGAGATCAACCGGCAGTTCCTTTCCCTGATCCAGCAGATCAAAGAGAAGCCGATGAGTCTGATCCCGACCGGTGAAAAGAGTTCCACTCAAACTGATCAGATCTCCAGCCCTGAGGGTCTCAAGTATCCCGTCATTAAAGGGAAGGGTCACCTTTTTTAACCGGTCAAAAAAATCCGGTCGTGAACGTAGCATGGACATCAGAGATCAATCTCCTTATACCGGTGGGCATGACACTGAATGTTGACCGCCACCGGCAGACTGGCAATGTGGGCGGGAAAAAGTTCAATATGCACGCCAAGGGAAGTGTTGTTGCCACCAAGCCCATGAACTCCCCGGCCGGCGTCATTGATTCTCTCCAGAATCTCCTGTTCCAACTGGGCCACGTCCTGGCGGGGATTCGGCTGACCCAGGGGCCTGAGCAACGACTTCTTGGCAAGAAGCGCCGCCTTTTCAAAGGTGCCGCCCATGCCGACTCCGACAATCACCGGCGGACAGGGATTCGGACCCGCCTTAACAACCAGATCCACAACATAATCTTTCACCCCTTCCAGACCGGCCGAGGGCGGCAGCATGGTCAGACCGCTCATATTCTCGCTGCCGCAACCTTTGGGCAGGATTGAAATATGAAGCCGCTCACCTGGAACAAGCTCGACATGAATCACAGCCGGTGTATTGGTGCCGGTGTTGACTCTTGTTATGGGGTCGCAAACGGATTTACGCAAATAACCTTCATCATAGCCAAGGCGCACCCCCTCCTGAATTGCGGCCATGAGATCGCCGACAATCCGGACATCCTGTCCCAGGGTGACAAAAACAACAGCGACACCGGTATCCTGACACACAGGGATCTTTTCCCGGCTGGCAATATCGGCGTTAATCAGCAGCAACTCAAGAACATCGCTGGCCAGAGCCGATGATTCGCGGTCTCTGGCTTTTAACAAAGCTTCCAGGATATCCGGCTCCAGATCCCAGGCCGCCTCCATGGCCATTTGCCTGACAGCTTCGATGATGGAAGCGCTTTTAATTTCCCTCATTGGAAGATGCCCCTGGTAAATATTTTGCTTGTGTGAAAAAGGTTAGAAAAACTCGGCCTGTAAATGTTTGGATAACAGCGTAGCGGTGTCAGCCCTAAGTTCGTTCAAGTCGCCTCGAAGTCTCCGCTTATCTGCGAACTATATTAGTCATATGTGAGTAAGGCGAATTGGACGAAATTGGGGTGCTAGCCGAATATTTACGCCCCCTGAAGCCGCCGGTTGCGCAGGGCAAGACTCTGCTGCTTAAAATTATGCTGAATCAGTTTTTCCTGATCTTCCTCCATGATCAGAACAAATTCAGAGGAGATACGGAATTCCCCCCCACCGTTGGAATCCGCAAACTCCTTGCATTCGATCACTTTGCTAAAACAATAAACATAGGAATAATCAGGCAGCAAAACGATATGAAGTTCCAGAATCGTGCCAGATTCAATCCTTTCATCCGTGACAAAACCTATGCCGTTTCCACCTAAATTCAAATCATAAAATGTCAAATCATCAAACGGAGTTTTATCCTGATTGATTTTCCGCAAAATCTGATTGACCTTGGTATCCAGATGCTGGAGAAACTCAGCCAGGTCCCTGTCCCGCTCACGCAGGCGGGACAAGGCGCTCTGAGCGCTGATATATATCTGCAGATCGGCAAGCCCCTCCTGATTGTACGGAGGAATGCCATGACTGAAATCCTCGGCGACAGCCTGATATTTTTCCCCGGAAACCGGTTGAAAGAAAAACAGGTTGCGGCCCGTGACCCGAACCGCCTGCCTTCGATCTTTTCCGAAATGCTTACTGTCCATGATGCCCTCTTTAATCTTCTTCCGCCTGGTTATATGAACATTACTTCTTCTCAAACTCGATGCCGTCAAAAAACATGTTCGGCCGGATCGGTTTAATCTTGAACTCAACACGCCTGTTTCGCGCTCGGCCTTCAGCCGTCTCATTAGGAGCCAGGGGTTGTCC
>JAGHCC010000169.1 GCA_021160685.1 Desulfobulbaceae bacterium
GTTCTGTTCCAGCCTGACCTGGACAACTCCCCGGACGGAATTAACCGCATAAATCCCATCGGCTTCAAGGAGATCATGCTCATGCAGCACCTTCTCCCTGACCCTTTCCCCGTTTTTTTCCAAAAGAAAGCGCCGCATGACACCCCCCAGCAGCCCGCATTCAATGGGCGGCGTGAAAAACATCTGCCCTTTCCTGATAAAAATGTTGGTGATGCTGCCTTCGGTAACCTCCTCCCGTTCATTACAAAAAATTACCTCAAAACAGCCCCCATCAACCGCCTTTGTTCTTTCCGTATTGTAGAGTTCCCGCATCGTTGTCTTATGAAACAGGGAGATCTGCCGAGAATCCGTCTTTTTCCCGGAAAAACGGATCAGGGAAAGATCAACGGTTGGGATATCATCTTGAAAAAAGGTGTTGCGCGGGGCGGAGCATGGAAAGGAACTGAGTTCCAGCCGGCCATCCTTGTGAAGAAGCAGGCGGACACGTTGAGGTGTTTTCCATGAAAATATTTCTTCCTGATTACGCAAGGCTTGACTGACCTGTTCCCGGCCGACCCGGAAAAAAAAGTAACGGGCTGAATTCAAAAGCCGGTCAAGATGAAAATCAAGCAGCCAGAAACCCTGGCCCGTCTGCCAGAGAATGGTTTCAATGAGTTGAAAATCAGGCAAAGGGTTGGTCAGAAAATGACCTTTGAGTTTACATTCCCGCCATTCCTGCCCGGGATCAGAATCGGAAATGATACCGGAACCAATTCCCATTTCACCCTTGTTTTCTTCCAGAACCACGGTTCGGATGGGGACATTAAAACAACAATCACCATCCGGCCTGATATAGCCAATGGCGCCGGTATAAATTCCCCGGGGAACTGATTCAAGTTCATGGATAATTTCCATGGTATGAATCTTAGGCGCGCCGGTCACCGAACCGCAGGGGAACAGGGCTCTGAACAGAGCGATGAGCGGGATGGAGGAGGGAATTTCACCGACAATGGTGGATGTCATCTGATGCAGAGTCTCGTAGGTCTCGACATCAAAAAGCGACGACACGCTGACACGACCCATCCGGCCCAGATCGTTTCGCAGGAGATCAACGATCATGACATTTTCACTTCTGTTTTTTATATCCAGCCCCAGGCAGCCGGCAATTGCCTCGTCCTCGGCCAGGGTCCGGCCCCGCCGGCTTGTCCCTTTCATGGGGCGTACCGTGCATCTGCTCCCCTCTTTCCTGAAAAAAAGTTCCGGCGAAAACGAGAGAACCCGCCGGCCGCCAAAGGTAAGATAAGCGGAGTATGAAACACTCTGATTTCGGCGCAGCCGCTGGTAAAGTTCATCAGGGGAACCTGCGAAGTCAAAGAGCAGTTTCAGAGTATAATTCACCTGATAGGTGTCGCCGGCAGCAATATATTCCTTAATGCGATGAATTTTCTCCAGGTACTCCATTTTGTCCTGGCTGAAATGAAGATTGCTGATGACGCTGTCATTTTCCTGAATTTCCGCCTGAGTCGATGATGATGGCCATTGCCCGGAAATCGATTTCCCCAGCTGGTGATCAAAGACCGCCGGCGCCTCGAAAACAGCAAGGTGGGCCACAACAGTTTCCGGCTGCTGCCTGAACCGGGCAGACAGCACGGGTTCAAGGAGGTAGCCGAATTCATAGGCAAACCAGCCGGCAAGGTGGTATCCCTGATCCAGCTTTTCTTGGGCCTTTTGGAGAAATTGTTCGGGCTGTTGGCCGGCCGTGCAGGTGAGGTGCTCAACCGGATCAACGAACAGCAGGGAACACTGGTCTTCGTCCGTGAACCGGGTCGTCTCGAAAAATGCAAATTCCCGCCCGGACAGGCCGGGGAGAAATTGCTGGAGGTCGTAAGAGGAAAATGGCGTCAATGTCTTCATAAATCGTGGGTATTTACCTGCCGAATCGCAGCCTCTATTTACTTCCGACCGATAAAAAAATCAATTAACCTCTCCAAGAAAATAAATTCCTTAAAATTCCCATCACGAATTCCTGGCAATCAATTAACACTGATCTGATCTTTTTTCCCTTTCCACAGAAGAAAAAGAGACAAAATCTTGCGGGATTGGCGGGAATATCTTATAAGGTTGGTGAAATATATTTTCTAACTTTTTCATTAAGAAAGCTGCCGGTCGGGATGTCGAAGTTTTCCAGCCCCGCCGGATGATCAATATACAGAAGGAGGAAGCACATAATGCTGATTAGAGACTGGATGGCGAAAGACGTCCTGACTGTGGACGAAAACACCTCGCTGATGCGGGCCACCCGGATGATGAAGGAAAATACAATCCGGCGGCTGCCTGTTGTCTCCCATGGTAAATTAAGCGGAATTATCACCGATCGTGATGTTAAGGATGCCTCGCCCTCAAAAACAACCTCGCTTGATGTCCATGAACTCTATTATCTTCTTTCCGAAATGAAGGTAAAAGATGTCATGACCCCAAGCCCCATGACCCTTCACGGTGATGATTCCCTGGAAAAAGCAGCGCTGATCATGCTGGAAAGCCGAATCTCCGGCATTCCGGTGGCTGATGACTCCGGGCATCTTACCGGTCTGCTCAGTGAAACAGATGTTTTACGTGGTTTTATCCGCAGCACCGGCATTAAGAACGGGGCCATGCAGTATATCTTTGATCTGGAGGACAAGCCGGGTTCGGTCACTGAGGTGATTAAGACGATGCGTGATTTCAAGGCGCGAATCCTCAGTGTAATGACCTCTTTCGAGGATGTTGAAGAGGGGATGAAGCGGGTATCAATCCGGGTTGATGGCGGAGATGATGATCGTATCGATGATTTGACCAAACAGTTGCAAGACAACGTTCAGGTGCTCTTTTATGCCCGTGACGATCTGACAAATCTCCCTGCAAAAAACAAATAAAGTAACAAATTACAATTTTTTGGCGGCAATTGCGGAGAAAATTTTTAAAAAATTTTCTCCGCTGTTTTTCTTCTCCTCTCCCTTCAACCCTTCATAATTACTTCAAGCTCATCTCCGTCGACGATCTCCTTTTTAATCAGGACAGCCGCCAATTTTTCTATCTTCTCCCAGTGTCGCTCCACCAGCTTTTCCGCCTTGACCGTGGCATCACCAATCCACCGGGACAAGGCCTTTTCAATTTCTTGCCGAAAAAACTGCTTACTGACATTCTGGGCCAGAGTGTCAAAATGAATAGGGCCAAGTTCCTCATCCATTCCCATATTGGCGATAGCCACATAGGCATGACGAGTTGCCTCTTCCAGGTCGTTTGCCGCCCCCGAGTCAATCCCTTTATCTCCGAATTCCCTCACTTCCGCCATTCGGCCGGCCAGCAGGACACAAATATTATTAAAAACCTCTTTCCTGGAAACATTGCCGGCAAAATCTTCAGTTGAATATGAGATAAAACCCAAACTTTGCAGTCTCGGCGTTATGGTCACCTGTTCGATCTTGATATCCGGCAGCAGCAGGGAAGAAAGCACCGCATGACCGGCCTCATGATAAGCGGTCATCCTGAGATCTTCTTCCAGATTTCTGATCCGTGTTTTTTCAAGTCTGGTGCCATACTTGATGATATTGATCTGTTCAATCAAAATCTCTTCGCTGATAAAGTCAAGACCGTTACGGATGGCCGCAAGCGATGCTTCCTTGCCGATCCGCTGCAGATCATAGCCATTCATTCCAGAGATATAACGAGCCACCCTTTCAGCGTCTATTTTACCGTCATTTGGTTTTTCCAGTATTTTTTCGATGAAAAATTTCCTGGCCTCCTTATCTAATTCCGGCACCTCGACAAAAAGATCAATTCTGTCCGGCGCTATCAACAGGGGACTCACCTCATCACGATTCTGAGCCGTGGCAAAGGTAAAGACAAATTCATCCGGATCAGTGGGCAGGCTGTCGAGCTCCAAAACCAATGGGTCCACCGGCATATAGGCATAGACCCCATCGACAAGCCCCTTCACATCAACCCCATCCAGGAAAACAATGCTTGGCGCGAACTCACGGGCTTTCTGATACACCAGCCAGATATAATTGGGATCAAAAAGATCACTGCGGGAAACATAGATGTAGGGCCGGCCGGCTTCCCTGGCAAACGCCTTACCAAACATTGTTTTCACTACACCTGCCGGGCCATGCAGCAGCATCCCCCTGGGGAGGTCAATGGCAAATTCCCTGACCAGTTCCGGGTTCTGGAGAATACCGATAATCTCTTTAAATGTTTTTTTAATGGGCTCATTACCGGCAATATCATCAAAACACACAGATGAAAATTCCACAGCCGGCAGATCTTCCTGAAAGACCCCCTTGACCGGGGGCAATTTTTTCAGTTCTGCCTGTTCAAGGGTGATCAGCACCGTGTTCGCCTTTTCCTCCTCCTTCCAGCTTAACTCCACGGTCTCATTTCTCTTGAATAATTTCCGGACCAGCAGATCACCTTCCTGCAAAATTTCGTTCAAAAAAACCTTAACCTGCTGAGATGGTCTGAAAATAATTCTTGCCGGCAGCTTGTCAGTGTCCCGGATACATTGGGTCATTTTTGCCAAAATAATGTCCGGCAACTTCCGCCGAACCCTTTTTACATTGATAACAGGGGCAAAAGAGAGGGTCAACAGGGTCATGAGCTCTTTACGATCCTGCCATTCAAGCGTAATCCGGCTCTTGTCCAGCAGGCTTTTCGCCAGTAAATCCAGGGTGGCGGAACCGATACGGACCATTGACGCCAGACTGAGTTTATTGAAAAGAACAAGATCATTGCGGGACATGACGGCAAGGAGCTTTGGCACAATGGCATCCTGAATCAATTCGTAAACAACTTTTTTCTCCTTTGAAACGGCCGCCATCATCAGCGATTGGGCTCTGACCTTATTTTTTTTGAAAGAATCAAGAAACTCTTTGTTCTGATACAGAACACTGCCAAGCGTGGAGGTAAAAACAAAGACAACCTCGCTGCAATCAAGGCCACTCTCATGATCGCTTGCTGTTATCAGATCGAGAAGGGCGAGCTGCAGCTGATTATCCGCTTTCTCGATAGAGTCAAAGACGATGACCGATTTAGGCTCTTTTTTTAGAAATCTGACCAGTTTTCCTTCCTGGACTTCATCATGGACAAACTTGTGGCCAAGAAGTGTTCCCGCCTCCTCCGGCTCCGCATACTGCTCCATATCAAAAATCTTGAACCCTTTAATCTCATCAACATGTTCACTTAGCAATCGAGCCAGATAATTTTTGCCAACTGTTTCCGGCCCCAGAAAGGTAAAAATTGCCTTAGGCGGGGCTTCAATAGGCTTAAAGGCCATATGAATAAAGGCATCGATGACTTCATCAATGGCTTCATCCTGGTCAAAAATAATCGTTTTGAGCCGAGACCGAAGTTTTTCGAATTTTTCAAAAATATTTAGATTTGCAGTAGTCTGTTTCAATTCTTTTCCCGGTTTCCTCACTATTAGTACTTTACCCGCACCGTATATGTCAGGGTTGCCTTGCCCTGGGCCGGAACCGGCACATACCAGACAGCCCTATGACTTGCCGGTTTTTTATGTTTGTGAGATTCCTGACGCATTTCCCAGTCACCAGGAATCGGCTCGACAACTTTAACGGTTATGGCCTCTTTCTTGGCATTTTTCAAATCAATCTGAAAACTGCTGTCATAGACATAATGATAGCGGGAAAACCCGCTGATCTTCTTAAAATCCGTCTGTTTTTTATCGGCGGTCACATCAAAGGCATCGCCGAGCTTGAGGCGAATCGTTTCATTTTCCGGGGTATGATCAATGCGGTCTTCACCGATAAACTGCAGAGAAGCCTTGGAATCCTTTTTGTAAACCCGGATGACACCCTTGGGCATGGGCAGGCCGAGATTATTCTCCCTGCTGTTTTTCACTTCCACAGAAACACCGATTTTGATCTTCTTTTCTATTTCATCATACCGGCTCTGGTAATAGTAGTCGCTTCCACGGAGAACAAATTCCTTTTTGCAGGGAATCCGGCTTGCCTGGAGAAGGGCAACCTGTTTTGTCTGGTTATCCTTGATTGTTGTTGGCCGGGACAGGGAATAAAGATGATATTCAAACATTGATTCTTCGGCCATTGAAGCATTCATATCCGCCATCATTACTGCAGCTTTTTGCTGATAACGGGCCAGTTGCCGCTGTTCCGGCGGCGCCTGATGCACGTCACCGGCCACGAGTTGCAGCCTGGCATAAGGGTAAGTCGTTCCGCTGCGGTTAGTCAGGGTCACCCAGCCGTTGATATCGAGCTCGTCATCCGTGGCATTGAGCTCCGCCACATAATCAGCCTGCCAGCTCAAGCCACCGGTCAGATAACTCAATTCCACATCCTGGAGTCCGTCTGTGGAACTGTTGACATGCAAAACCAGGGTGGGGCGGTCCCGCAGATTACCGGGAACATTGGGAAAAACCAAACGACCGGGAATTCCCATCTCAATATGGTCGGCCATGCGGAGGACAACACCATCATTGACACTTAACACCTGGGCCGACTCCCTGCTTTCCTCACCGGTAGTCGGATGATTCCTGACCACGGTGACCTCCTTTCCAACATATTTTTTCAACAGGGCCTGGGGAGTGAGGAGATCAAATTCAAAATTCTGCTCAATCACATTGAGATCACGGGATTTTAACAGGGCGGTCTCAGGCCTTATCCGGGCGCTGACCTCCCTGAAGGCCAGACTGCTTTCACCGGCTGGCAGCAGGATGGCCCGCAGATCTTTGACAAGAGCAAGATTCTGGTTGTAAATCGTCACAGAAATGCTTTTCTGGTCATCAAGCGAGGTAACCTTCTCCTCGAGAGCCGCTCCCGCAGGTGACACTAAAAGCGATACAACAAAACATAAACCAGTGATTGTTCGTAACATTTTACGACTCCTCCTCAAAATATCAATAACTTGAACCTGCGTGAATTAACCCACTAAAGCGGAAAAAAACATCAGATTTTTCAGGACTCTTTTCAGTACTCGCTTGGCGGGTGTAAGCGCCTTGTCTTAGAGGCTCATCCTTGTTTCAAAAGGAACTTCCAGTTTCTTGTTTTTTTTATGACAAGCTTTCAGGAGTAAGGCACTAAAGCCTGTCAGGCGTTTCCAGTCAACCATTAAGCCTGTCGGCCATTCGAGAACCTGACCTGAATCCGTCAGTCAGCCAATCCGAGGGGCAACTGATCCTTTCTGAACGGCTGCCATGTAGATTTATCCCTGTTATCCGGATCGAATTTGCCGGTTGTATGATCAATGGGCAGAAAGGTGATTCCTTTGGGAACCTGAAAATCTCCGCCCGGATACATTTTTTCCGCTTTACGCATAAAATCAAGCCAAATCGGCGCACAGGCCCGGCCACCGGTTTCCTTTCTTCCCAGAGTCTTTTTTTTGTCGAACCCCATCCAGACGCCGGCTGCCAGTGACGGAGTATAGCCGACGAACCAGGCATCCCTGTTCTGATCTGTTGTGCCTGTCTTACCCGCTGAAGCTGACTGCAACCCCCAAGCCTTCTTTCCTGTTCCTTCGGCAATAACACTCTGAAGCAGATCCGTAATCTGGAACGCTGTGCGCGGGTCAAGGGCCGGAGTGGCAGACTGGTGATGCTCCAGCAAAATCTTTCCATCACAATCTTCAATCTTTGTAAAAAAAACCGGTTTGCTCCACTGTCCGCCATTGGCAAAAACCGTGTAGGCCGAGGTGATCTCCAACAGAGACATCTCGGAAGATCCCAGGGCCAGGGAAAGATCCGGCCGCAATTCAGAGTGAATTCCCATCATTTCAGCCAGGTCAATCACCCCGTCAATGCCGATTTCCTGCAGCAACTTGATGGCGACGATATTACGCGACTGAACAAGACCACTCCAGAGGGTTGTCGGACCCTCAAATTTGTTATCAAAATTTTTCGGTTGCCATAAACTTGAACCGGATCTTTTCAAGCTGAGAGGCGTATCATCTAAAAGAGAGGCGCCATTATACCCCCTGGTAAAAGCGGCGGCGTAGACAAGAGGTTTAAAAGCCGAGCCAGGCTGCCGTCTGGCCTGGGTTGCCCGGTTAAACTGGCTGCGGGAAAAATTAGTTCCCCCGGTCAAGGCACGAACCAGACCCGTTTTGACCTCCAAGACGACAAGGGCGGCCTGGGGCAATTTTTTTGAAGATGAAGACTGGCGAATTGCCCAATGGGCCACGCCTTTCTGGACAGCCAGATCAGCCTCGCGCTGCAGACGTTGATCCAGGCTAGTGTGGATGGTCAAACCGCCCTCAAACAACGCATCACGACCAAACTTTTTTCTTACCTCGTTACGGACCTGCTGAATAAAATATTTTGCATCCAGAGGCGCGGTATCACTCCCGCCCCATACCAGGGTCTGCTTGAAAGCCCTGCGTGCAGCAGTGGGCGTGATAAAGCCTTCCTCCGCCATCCTGTTCAGCACATAGGCCTGTCTTTTTTTAGCCCGCTTGTAATGCTTAAAAGGAGAATAACGGCTCGGAGCCTGGGGCAGGCCGGCAAGGATGGATAACTCGGCGAGATTCAGATCCCGTGCCTTCTTGTCAAAATAAACATGGGCAGCCGCTTCCACGCCGTAGGCGCCCGCGCCAAGGTAAATCTGGTTCAGGTAAATCACGATGATTTCTTCCTTGGCCAGCATCTTATCTATACGATAGGCCAGGATGGCCTCCTTGACTTTCCTTGTATAGGTCTTTTCCGGTGTCAGCAGCAGGGAGCGGGCAACCTGCTGGGTGATGGTGCTGCCTCCCTGCTTCTTTCCCCCTTCCCTGACATTATGAATAATAGCTCGCAGGATTGACCAGCTGTCCACCCCGGGATGCTGGTAAAACCGGTCATCCTCTGCCGCGATAAAAGCCTTTGGCAGAAGATCCGGCATTTCACTCAATGATATGACCCGCCTGTTCCGGGTAAAAATTCGATCTATTTCTTTTCCCTGGTTGTCAAGGATCAAAGTTGCCTGGGGCGGCCGATAACTCTCCAGGGAACTGATGTCAGGGATATTGAGAGCGACAAAAACATAGAGAAGTGTACCGATAAACAAGGTCAACAGACCACAGATAAAAAACAGGTAGAATGAGAGATGGACATGGGTCCATTGCCAGATCCTGGTTTTTATTTGTTTCTTTTTTGGGGGAGTCGAGCGTTTTTTCGCTGGGCGTGATGTCACTTTGTTTCCGGCGATACTGAAATGTCCATAAAAAAAGGCTGCTGCCCCGCAGGACAACAACCTTTTACAACATCAAAAAATTGATCGGCAGTGATCAACTATTCTGCTTTTTTAGGATGACACTCTTTACATTTGGTCGGGCCCTTGCCTGCAGCTTTATGGCAGCCTTTACAGTTGGTATGGGCAGCGCCCTTGAAGCCTTTTATCTTTTTCTGTGATTCAGCGGTCATAGCATCATGACAGGAGGCACATTTTTCGATTTTCTGACCGTCTATATAGGCAACCTGCTTGCCATCCGCGTCCTGGCCATGATGGCACTCGCCACAAGTGGATCCTTCAAGTTTCTGATGCGCGGCATGGTTAAAGGTACACGGTTTTTTGCCGTCGGCTCCCAATGTCATCTCGGCCGGGCCGTTGTCAGCCATGGCGGCAACGCTGAAACTCATCAGAAAAGCTAACGCTGCTGTACAGATAATAGATTTTTTGATCATTTTTTCCCCCTTTGAAGAAATATTAAGTTAAGAATGAAGCTCCGTTCATTTTTTCAAAACAATCAGTACGCTTTCCAGAAAATTTTGTCAAGCAGGAATAAAACAAATTTTTATTTTTTTTACCTTTTGTCTCTTTCCAGGGACAGTTTCATGAAAAGCAGTTATCACTAACTGCTACCATAGCTATGCAGTCCGGCCAGGAGAAAATTGACACCAAAATAGGTAAAAATAACTGAGACAAAACCAATGATGGCCAGCCAGGCAATGCGTTTGCCTGTCCAGCCCCTGGTGAATCGAGCATGAAGGGTGGCGGCATATACAAACCAGGTAATCAGAGACCAGGTCTCCTTAGGATCCCAACTCCAGTAGGTTCCCCAAGCCGAATTGGCCCAAATGGCGCCGGTGATAATACCGACGCTGAGCCAGAGAAAACCAAAGATAATAGTTTTGTGAATAAGGTCATCAATGATTTTCAAGGCCGGCAAGGTACCGATCAGCCCGGTTGTCTTTTCCTTTTTCCCATCGCGTTTCAGCAGATACATGATTCCGAGGCCGCAGGCCACGGCAAAGGCGGCATAGCCGATAAAGCAGGTCATGACATGGGCGATGAGCCAGTTACTCTGCAGGGCCGGAATCAGTGGGGCAATCTCCTGATTGATCCCTTTGGCAAAAGAGGCGTAGGCCATGCTGACAAAGGCAAACGGAATGGCAAAGGCACCCAGAATTCTATTTTTAAATTTAAATTCAAGGACCAGATAAAAAATAACAATACTCCAGGCAAAAAACACCAGGGACTCGTACATATTGGAAAGAGGAGCATGACCGAATCCCATCTGATACGATTCATACCACCTGAGACCGATGCCGCCGGTCAGCACCAGAAAAGTCAACAGGGTGAGGATCGAAGCCACGAGGCTGACGGTTTTGGCTCGAAAAATCAAGGCGCCTATATAAAGCATTGAGGCGAGAAGAAAACCCAGTGTTGAAACACCTAAGAGTTGTGAACTATTCATGATGATTCCTTAGCGTGACCAGAGGCCGCTTCTATTTGCTCATTTTCCTGGATCGATTCGGTTAATGCCGCGAAAGTTGTATCAAAACCAACCTTATTCTTATTGGCTGATCCACTGATGAGGATCCTGCTGCCCTGACCGGATTCACTGACGTGCACCCAGATTCTCCGATGCGAAAAGAAAAAGGCGACGACAAGGCTGAGAATCATAAGAGTGCAGCCGAAATAAACACACCAGACTCCCGGATCCTTTGTCACCTGCAGACCGGTGGCAAAAAATTCTTTTAAAGTAATCGTATATGTTGCCTGGGGACGCTGAAGGGAGGAGGTGGAATCTTCTTCCATCCACATGCTAGCCGCTTCACCATTGTTATCATTAAACCAGACTTTATAACGAAAATGGCCGGGTGTCGCGGTCATCTGTTTATTGATGACACCGAAAGAAACCTTTTCCTCAGTCCAGGGAATTTCCTCCCCCGGAGGAATCAGAAATTCCTTGCTGACACCGGTTTCATTATTTTTCAACGTCACGAGCAACTTCTGATACGCCTCATAACTGGATTGATAGAAAGTCAATCCCTTGTAGCTCAGGGGATCATTGACGACAATTGATTTGGTCAGAACTTCCTTACCATTTTCGATGATGGCCAGATCAGACCGGAACTCTTTTGGCATGCCGGTCTCGTAATAGGTTAACGTAAACCTTTTGCATTTAACCATAAAATCGAGCTTGATCGGTTTTTGGGTGCCAAACTCATAGACGGTATCGGTGGTGGTGGTTTCAGCGATTCTCACACCGGCTTTATACCCCCAGAAAGAGCCGATCATGGCACCGACAAAAATGATAAGGATACTGGCATGAAAGGCATATACGCCAAGCCGGGACCATGTCCCTTTCTGGGCGAAAAGCAGGGTCCCGTCATCCTGGCTTTTCTGCTGAAACTTCCAGCCCTTCCGGGCAAAGATATCCTTCATGGCTTCAGTTGTCTTTGATGGGGACATATCTGAAGAAAATAGTCTGCGCTGCCCCATCCTCTCAAGTTTCTGCAACTTCGTCTGCAGATTGTCCATGGTCATCAGCCGCCAGGCATTGGGAAAACGCTCCAGAATGCAGACAATCATGTTGAGGCTGAGCAGGATCAGCAACCCGGTGAACCACCATGAACTATACATGTCCGGTACATCCAGTGTCTGGAACAGCCCGGCCATATTGGCGCCATAGACCTCAACATAAAACTCGGCAGGCTTGTTCTGTGGCACGACAGTGCCGATGATGGACAGTATCGCCAGCATAAACAGAACAAACAAGGTGAGTTTAACCGAGGCAAAAAACGCCTGAATAGGATTTTTCTTCTTCATACTCCCCGCTTTTTAAGGATGTTGTCTTTTTTAACGTCATGGCCTAAAGCCATTTATGCTCATTGTTGGCACAAGGTTGCATGAAACGTAAACCACGGAACTCACGGAAAATACCAAAAAGGAATATTTTGGTATTTTCCGTGAGTTCCGTGGTTAAAAAAAGACTTTCATAAAAAATGATATCAAGTTAAGAGGTCTGGTTACCACGAAATTTGATACCCTGTCAAATCAAAATGCTCAATTGAGGGATGGAGATCCCGGCAAACAAGTCAAAAGCATTTTAAAGAAGACAGCGTTCTGGAAAATTTGTTCGTTTTTTCAATCAAGTTTTCCGCATGGCAAAAAGCTAATGAAAAAAAGTTGCGCGCTAGGCTCAGACAGGGTATAAAGCTATGTTTTTGATTGAGTCTAATAAAATATTATAACAGCCGCTCATGGCGGAGAGATGTTGTCTGGAGGAAAAAAATATGGCTAGAGAATGCGCAATCTGCGGAAAAAAACCAATGTCAGGAAATAATGTCAGCCACGCCCACAACAAAACGCGTCGTCGCTGGCTGCCCAATCTTAAAAGAGTTCGTATGGCCACTGCAGGCGGCAATGCCAAGCATGTCATGGTCTGCACACGGTGCATCCGTTCCGGAGCAGTGGTTAAACCGTCCAAAAGAGTCTCACCCAGTGTATAAAGGATTAACGCTCCTTTAAAAAATAATGGAATTGCGGATTTCCCCTCCTAAAAAATTCATTTCGAAATCCGCATTCCAAAATCAAACAGGCCACTACCTTCTTCTCGCCTCTAACACTCCTTTAACCTGGCGAAGATGCTGTAACACCATGCTCAGATGACTCAGATCATCCACCTCCACCACCAGATTAAGCATAGCCCGGCTGTTTTTCGATGTATGGGCATCTACATTAACGATATTGGCGTTATCGGTTGACAGCGAATCACACAACGAGACCAGCAGCCCCTTCCGATCAGTGGCGACAACCTGGATCTGAGCCCGGTGAGCCGGTTGATCGTCGCTGGACCAACTGACCTCGATACGACGGACGGGATCAGTGGCCAGAAGATTCGGACAATTTGCCTTATGGACCGTAATCCCCCGACCGGTCGTAATAAACCCCATAACCTTGTCTCCCGGCATTGGCAGACAACACTGACTGATTTTAACGAGCATATCATCAATTCCATCAATGACAATACCATTCCCCCCACTCTTTGTGCCGGAATGGCTGCTCTCTTCATCTCTTTTCTGGATATTTCTGGCCAGCTCTTCATCACTTCTGTTTTCCCTGATCTCCGCCGGCAGCAGGATATCGACAATTTGACCAGTACTAATCCTGTTTGACCCTACCTTTCTGAGCAAATCCTCGAGAGAATTACAGGAAAGCGCTTTCAGTACTTCTTTGAGATGGCCGGTTTTGATAAATTTTTTCAGACTGAGACCATGGGAGCGCAGTTCCCGGTCACAAATTTCCTGGCCCGCTTTAAGATCATTTTCCAGTTCTTCCTGGCGCAGCCAATGCCTGATTCGACTCTTTGCCCGGCTTGTTTTGACCAGAGACAGCCATCCACGGTTGGGATGCCGGCTCGCGGATGTCATAATTTCAAGCACATCGCCGTTTTTTAAACGATACTTCAGGGAAACGATGCGGCCGTTAATCTTGGCGCCGCTGCAGGTATTGCCGACTTCAGTGTGAATGGCGTAAGCAAAATCCAGGGGACTGCTCCCTTCGGGGAGCTCTTTGACATCACCGTTCGGGGTCAAAACGTAAATCTTAGCCTGGTCAAGTTCGTCCTTGACCGTCTCCAGAAATTCCCTGGGATCTTTCAATTCCTGCAGAGAATGAATCAACTGCTTGAGCCATTGAAACATTTTGGCATCTTTCCGGGAAATCGCCGTGCCTTCCTTATAGGCCCAATGGGCGGCAATGCCCTCTTTGGCAATCCTGTCCATTTCCTCGGTGCGGATCTGAATCTCCATGAACTCTCCCGAGGGTCCAATCACCGAGGTATGGAGGGATTGATACATATTCGCCTTGGGACTGCTGATAAAATCCTTAAATCGGCCGTCAATAGGCTGCCACAAGGCATGTACCATTCCCAAAGCCTCGTAACATTCCTGGACGGTATGTAAAATGATCCGGAACGCAACCTTGTCATAGACCTTTTCCAGGGGAATGTTCTGGGCAATAATTTTTTTATAGATGCTGAAAAGATGCTTTGGCCGACCAAAAATTTGAAAATCATGCAGGCCGAACTCCTTCAGTTTCCTGGAGAGCAGGGATTTGACCTCGTTGACATAAGTGGCCCGATCCATGGTGGATGTTTCCATCCTGGCCACAAGATCCGCAGATTCAGCAGGATAAATTAAGGCAAAGGAGAGATCTTCAAGATCCCGCTTCATCCAGTCTATTCCCAGCCTGCTGGCCAGGGGAGCATAGAGGTCAAGCGTCTCCTGGGCAAATTCCTTTCTGGTCTCTTCAGGTATATCCATAATCTGCATATCATGGAGCCTGTCAACCAGCTTGACCAGCAGGACCCGGATGTCAGCTGACATCGCCAGCAGCATTTTGCGGATATTTTCAGCCTGATAGGCGGCCTTGGAGTTAAACTTAACATTTTCGATTTTCGTGGCGCCGGCAACAATAACAGCCACATCCCGGCCAAATTTTTCTTCCAGTACCTTTTCAGAAACGTCGGCCCCAGGTTCTTTCAGAACACTGTGCAAAAGCCCCGCCGTCAGGCTATCCACATCAAGCCCCATGGCCGCCAGAATCCGGGCCACCTCCAGGGGATGGGAGATATAGAGATCACCATTGGGCCGCAACCGTGAACCGTGAATCTCTGCGGCATACTCATAGGCCTCCCGCAGAGTATCCAGATCCTTTTTCTTAAGATACTGCCCGGCCTCGGCAAGAACAAGGTCAATGGTTGTCGTGTTGCTGTGCTGTTCGGATAATTGTGACATTTTCGATTTAAAATTGAATGTAGATTACAGGAAGAGAGTCTCAATAATGAGTGACGCTCTATAAACAAATCCCCCTTCCCCCTCTACTTAAGGGGGAGGTTGGCAGTACACCGCCACTTATTGAGAATTTATGGAGGAATCGGCAACCATCTCGGAATCGATCATTTTTTTGAGTCTTTCGACTGTTTCAGACAACGACGCGGTAAAGGTTTCACCGGTTCGCCGGCTTCGAATTTCAACAACACCGTCCTTGCTGAAACTCCGACCCACTGTCAGGCGAATCGGAATACCGATGAGGTCGGCATCCTTGAACTTCACTCCAGGCCGTTCATCACGGTCATCCATGAGAACCTCAACACCCCTGGCCAGACATTCTTTGTAAAGCCCCTCGGCCGCCTGGGTAATTTCTTCATCTTTCGTGGAAAGATTCAGCAAAACAACCTGGACCGGGGCAATGGGCATGGGTAAAATCATGCCGTCTTTGTCATGGTTCTGCTCAATGGCCGCAGCCACGCTACGACTGACGCCAATGCCGTAACAGCCCATGACAAAGGGCTGCTCCTGCCCCTGATTGTCGAGAAAAGTTGCATTTAAGGCCTCACTGTAGGAAGTGCCCAGCTTAAAGATATGGCCCACCTCAATCCCCCTGGTCAACTTAAGCCCGCCACCGCAGGACGGACAACGGTCATCAGCCGTGACCATACGGAGATCGGCGAATTCCGAAACCTCAAAATCCCGGCCGACATTGACATTCAAAGAGTGAAAATTCTTTTCATTGGCCCCTATGGCAAAGTTGCTCATTTTCATCACTTCAAGATCCGCCACAACCTTGATTTCCAAACTAACCGGGCCCAAATAACCGGTGGGGACACCAGTGACATCGAACACCTGCTTGTCGTCGGCCATCTCAACCTCCAGAGCGCCAAGCAGATTCTGGAGTTTGACCTCCTGCACCTCGTGATCGCCACGCATCAGGACAGCAACCGGCTTGCCATCAGCCAGATAAACAAGTGTTTTCACTAATTCTTTTGCTGAGATGTTCAAAAACTCGGTAACGGCCTTCACCTTACGTTTCCCTGGAGTCTCTATCTTTTCCATCGGCAGCAGATCCGGAGTCTCGACTGCGGGACTTTCCATGGCCCTTGCTTTTTCCATGTTGGCGGCATAGCTGCAGTTCTTGCAGACAACGATGGTATCCTCGCCGGTATCAGCCAACACCATAAATTCACGGGAAAAGCTGCCGCCAATGGTGCCGGAATCCGCCTCAACCGCCCGGAACTTCAGACCGCAGCGGCTGAAAATACGCTGGTAGGCCCTGTTCATTTTTTCATAGGTTTCACCGGCAGCCTCATCCGTGGCATCAAAACTGTAACCATCCTTCATAATAAATTCCCGGCCACGCATGAGTCCGAACCGAGGCCGGATCTCATCCCTAAACTTGGTCTGGATCTGGTAGAGATTGATGGGTAGCTCACGGTAGGAATGGACATTCATCCGCACCAGGTCAGTGATGACCTCCTCATGGGTTGGCCCCAGACAGTTTTCGCGCTGATGACGATCGGTAAAACGCAGCAGTTCCGGGCCATATTTCTGCCAGCGGCCGGACTCCTGCCAGAGTTCAGCGGGCTGGACCATGGGGAGCAGCAACTCCTGGGCGCCGGCCCGGTTCATCTCTTCACGAACAATCTGCTCAACCTTCCGGATTGCGGCCAGCCCCAGGGGAAGATACGAATATATTCCGGAGGCCAGTTTACGGATAAATCCGGCCCGAAGCATAAGCTGATGGCTGATCACCTCGGCCTCAGCCGGAGTTTATTTTAAAGTGGGGATAAGAAATTTTGAAAAACGCATGTCTGTCCTTTTATTCTGTCATTTTCTCTAATTCTTCTATAAAAACATCATAAATCTCATCTTCGGAGACCTTTTTATACAGCTTGCCTTTCTTGAACAGGATCCCGACGCCATTCCCGCCGGCAACGCCGAGATCCGCCTCTCGGGCTTCGCCCGGGCCGTTCACCACACAACCCATGACCGCAATTTTCAGAGGAGTTGTAATGGTCTGAACATACTGTTCGATTTTTTCGGCCAAACTAAAAAGATTGATCCGGCAGCGGCCGCAGGTCGGGCATGATATCAACTCAGGACCGCGTTGGCGGATATGCAGGGCACGAAGAAGCTCATAGCAGACCCGAATCTCCTCCAGGGGATCGCGGGTCAGAGAGACACGGAAAGTGTCGCCGATGCCGTCCAGAAAAAGAACTCCCAGGGCAAAACTCGATTTGACCGTGCCGCCGATCAGTCCTCCGGCCTCGGTCACCCCCAGATGCAAGGGGTAATCAGTTTGCTCGGAAAGCAGCCGATAGGCCTCTATAGTGGCAAGGGCATCGGATGATTTGATGGAAATTTTTATCTCATGAAAATCAAGCTCTTCCAGAAGACGGGTATTCTTCAGAGCGCTTTCCACTAGAGCCGCCGGCGTGGGATGGCCGTGCCTGGCCAGGATTTCCTTTTCCACGGAACCCGAGTTGACCCCAACCCGAATCGGAACTTTAAATTTCCTGGCCGCCCGAACCACTTTGGCCAACTTCTCCGCCCCTCCAATGTTGCCGGGATTAATCCGGATTGCCTGGGCGCCATTTTCCATGCTGGCCACGGCCAGGCGATGATCAAAATGAATATCGGCAATCAGGGGAATATCAATCCGCTCGCGGATCGCTCCAATGGCCCGGGCCGACTCCGGCTCAGGCACCGCCACCCGAATCACTTCACAGCCGGCCGCTTCCAGCCCTTTAATCTGGGCAACGGTTGCCTCAACGTCCCGGGTGTCGGTATTGGTCATTGACTGAACAATAATTGGCGCATCAGCGCCGATGGGGACATTCCCGATATGAATCTGCCTTGTTTTTTTTCTCTTGATCATCATATTTTAAACGGCTCTCCACCTTAGGGCCTGTAACATTTTATTATACCCCTTTGGCTGAAAAGTTGCACCATTCACCTGGATTTCCCCGGGGATTCTTCAAGACGGACAAGGAAAAATGCAGACAACATGGGGATCCATTTGTTTTTTTGCTCAATCATAAAAAAATAGTCCCTGCTCAGGTGCATACAAAAAAATTATAAACGATCCGCATCAACCGGCAATATAATCGACAAAGACATTGTAATACGCGGGTAAACTCCGTTTTTTGAGCTTGGTCAAATAAAAACTCCGCTCCATGCGCAGGCCGTCCAGCTTTATTTCTATAAGAGAACCGGCGACAAGTTCCTCCTCAATGGCCTTGCGGGATAAAACCGAACCGCCAAGACCGGCCTTCATGGCCTCCTTGATTGAAGCGGTTGAGCCCAGCACGGCGACAACATTCAATTTGCCGATATCAATCTGCAATTCTCTGAAGAACAACTCCATATTCCGCCTGGTCCCGGAACCCTTCTCCCGCATGAGAAAAGGGATTTTATTAATTTCATCAATACCGCCCTTTTCCCCGGAAACCAGCTGCGGAGACACCCCATAGACCAGCTCATCTTGGCAAAAGGGCTCATATTGAAGTTTTTTTGAGTTCATTTTGGCGCCAACCACGCCGAGGAGCAACTGATGACTCTCCACCATCTCGACAATCTTGCCGGTATCGCCGATAATGATCTCAAAAGAGATATCCGGATATTTCTTTTTAAATTCCGAGGCTAGAACAGGAAGCATATAGGTGCCGGGAATGGTGCTGGCGCCAATGACCAGATGCCCGCTGACCTCCTGGCCACTTATCTTGAGAGAATCCTTTATCTTTTCAAGACCATCTATCACTTGAAGAGCTCCTGGCAGGATGATTTCCGCCGCCTGGGTGGGCTCGATAGTCCTTCCAAGCCGGTCAAACAGCAAAGAACCCAGTTCGTTTTCCAGGTTTTTTATATGTTCGCTGATTGTGGGTTGACTGATGGAGAGTTTCAGCGAGGCCTTTGAAAAACTTTTATTTTGATAAACGGCCACAAATATTCTTAATTGATGAACATCCATATAACAGACCTCGCTAAATCATCGTAAAATTGATGCTGTTTTCTAGACATTCGGCTGAATTTTGCACGGGATCTCGTTCAAGGTTCAAGGTTCAGATGGTATCCGTTATCTCATATGAATCCAGCAAAATTGACTAATGCAAGTCCTCACCGGTGCTGCTCATGGCCAGATTTCCGTCTTTGACCCCGCGAATCGCGGTCAACTTTTCCGCCAGGTCCCGAACTTCCAGGGCCTTGCCCCGGACAATAACCACCTCCAGGCAGTTATCATGATCCATATGAATATGTGTCGTGGAGACAATCTGGTGATGAAAACCGTGCTGCAATTCAGTGATCCTCTCCTGGAGCTGATATTGATGATGATCGTAAACCAATGAAATCACGCCGACAACTTCCTTGCCAGCCTCCCACTCGTCCTGAATAAAAGACTTACGAATCAGATCACGGATAGCCTCGGATCGGTTACTGTACTGACGGCGCAGGATAAAATCATCGAATTCCGCCAACAAATTTTCATCAAGAGAGATGGAAAAACGTTTAATCATATTTTCACCGTTGGTAACAAATTCTGTAACTATTCAAGTTGTGCTCCATAGTTGGCAAAACTAAATTTTTAGTAATTTAGAGTGAACGATGTTTGAAGTCAAGAAAGTCTCAGCCTGTTTGCCTGAAATTTTTTCAGGCCTGATTCCAGGTGGCCATTAGAAAAAATCAAAAGCTACGAGGTTGCAGTATCCAATAAGTAAAAAAAAGAGAAAAGAACAGGAAACAACAGATAAAACGAGTAAAGCTGAGCTTAATGATTTAATTAAGTAGATAAAATCCTAATAGAACACCCATAAAACTATAGAATCACAGGCCTTTTCTGGGGTGCAAAAAAAGCACGATTTTTTAACAAATTAAAAGACGACTCCGTCAACAACCATGCCATACAGGCTTTTCCAGAGTGTTGATAAGTCTACAAATCAGGATTAAAAATCCGCCTCAACCGTCTTTGACAGCTCCCCTCTTTTTTAATTAAAACTAGGCAACATTTCAAACTGATCCCGGTTATTTTTTTTAAACTCTTTTTTTCGACTTACAAACAATGTTGTGGAATAATATAAAAAATAAATTGTCTAAAAAGCTGTCAAACAGTGTTTATTCGCTCTGGATTGAGCCAATCTGCTGCCTTAAAGAAGACAGTCAGGGGTTGGAACTGGCCGGACCGGATGTTTTTTTCTGTAATTGGATTAAAAATAATTACCTGACAGAGATCAAGAGCTGCCTGGATGAACTTGACCGAAATAATATCACTATCCGGTTCACTGTTGATGGTTCGAGTCGAAGGCCGCTGCTCACCGGCAGAAGCGAGCAACTGCGCCTGCCAACCATGCCCAAAGCGCGGTCATACGTTCGAGCCCTGCACCCCCGCCACACCTTTGCTGAATTTGTGGTCGGAGAAAGCAATATGGTTGCCCACGGTGCCAGCGAGGCAATGGCTATGAACGATACGACTCTCGGACCTTGTCTTTATATCAAGGCCGCCACCGGCCTGGGAAAAAGCCACTTGACCCATGCCGTGGCCCACCATATCCTGAATCACTCGCCGGGAACGCGACTGCAATACCTCACGGCCCAGCAACTCACAGGAGAAATGGTTAAAGCGATTCAAAATAACAGCATGAACAGCTTTAAAAAGAAGTATCAAAACCACTGCGATATTCTGCTGATTGAAGATATTCACACCTTGGGCGGCAAACCCAAGACCCAGAGTGAACTGGCGGAAACTCTTGATTATCTTATGGATCGAGGAAAACGGATTATCATGACCAGCTCCATGACCCCGCTGGATATTCCTGACATTGACTCTGCTTTCCGCTCCAGATTAACCTCTGGACTAATCACCACCATCAACCCTCCGGACCTAAAAACCCGTATTCGAATTATCAAAAGAAAAGCCGACAACTGCCAGCTTCCCCTCAACGAAGAACAGATCCTGTTCCTGGCTGAACAGGTCAAAGGTGACATCCGCCAAATCAAAAGTATCATTGTCGGCATCAAGGCTCAATGCGGCCTGCTCAAAACCAGCCCTGATCTTACTTTGGTCAAGGAAACCCTGAGAGATATTATTGGTCGCCACAATGACCTGACCGCCGAAACCATCCGTAATTTTATCGCCAGCCAGTTCAAGGTTACCATTAATGATCTCTGCTCCAAATCCAGGAAAAAAGCCATTACCTTTCCTCGGCAGATTTCAATGTACCTGGCCCGTAAATACACGAACCAGCCTCTGGCCGATATTGGCAGAGCTTTTAACCGGGATCATTCAACCGTGGTTCATTCCGTTCGGGTCATCTCCGATCAAATCACACGATCCGGCAGCGTGCGGGGCCAAGTCGAACTTATTTCCACCAAGCTTGAAAAACAGTTTTTGTAGCTCTTCGCAAGCAATGAATACAGATTGAAACGAGTCGTTCCGGCCAACCATCAGAATGGCGCGGAGAAGAGAACTTTTATGTCAGCCTCATTTGGAATTTATCTGGTGAGGCTCGACCATACGATCTTTCTTCTGATCCTGCAAAATTTTCCATTTAATTTTTTCACAAAAATATCCTTCACGCCTTTTCTTTTCTATTTTCCCCGCAGTATTCAGTTAAACAAAATTAATATATTTCTACAGTGCATTTGTCCAATTTTTCCTTTTAACAATTCATGGAAATCTGTCATAATTTTAATAGAAAAGATGCGACGCTCGTGGCTTGCAAAAAGGTCTTGCCTGTTGCCACGCAAACCGTAAAAAAGCACAAAGGAGATAACACGGGAGATGGCGGCATATTTTTTGCGAGTCAATTAAGTAAGATAAAAATTCTGTGCCGCCAAAAACTTATCCCGCTGCTCAAAAAAATAATCAGAGATGTCAACCAATGAACACTTTACAGAAATTCAACATCAAAGAAAAAATGATTCTTGGCTACATGCCTATTCTGCTGGCGATCATCGCAATTGCCGTTTTTTCTCTGCAAAGCCTCAACCAGTTTGAAAGAATCAATAAAGACATCGTGGAAAACGATACCGTTCTCCTCCTGACAACAGACAAATTAGTGGATAATCTTCTGGCCCAGGAAGCGTATGGCCGGCGCCATATGATTCTGGGGAGCCCGCAGATGCTGGAGTTATTCCGGCAGCGCAGTCATGCCTTTGATTCGCTTATGGACCAAATCCGAGCCCTGCCGAAACGTAAAAATATTCCCATCGAACAGCTGGCATCTCTCCATTATGAACTGAATGAGCTGTATACAAAAAATTTTGCATCATTAAACAACTCAGCAGCAGGTCCTGTTCCGAGATACGACAATCAAATACAAGGGAAGCTTGACGAGATTCTTGTGCTTATCCAACGTATTGAAAAAGTCGGCTGGGAAAACCAGCACCAAAAAATAGTCAATGCCAGCACCATCGGCATGAGAACATTCCGGATTACGGGACTGTTATCGGTTTTGGGATTCATCCTGGGATTTGTCGCAATATCGTTGATCAGCCGCAGTATCTCCCGCTCAATCCAACAGTTAAAATCTTCCGCCAAGCTGATATCGGAAGGACATTTTGACCATTACCCGAACGTCGGCACCAAAGACGAATTCAGAGAACTTGCCAGCTCTTTTGGTGACATGGCTCAACGATTGGCGTTTCTGGAAGTGATCCATCGGGACGCAAATCCCTTAACCAGACTGCCTGGGGGAACAGCCATTGAAGATGTTCTTAAAAACAGTCTGGCTACGAATAAAAATATTTCATTCTGCATGCTGGACCTGGATAATTTCAAGTCATTTAACGACCGCTACGGATATGCCCAGGGCAATGAAATCATCAAGGCGACAGCGGAATTAATCAAATCCACCATTTCCAGGTATAACTCTGATGACAACTTTGTCGGTCACATTGGCGGAGATGATTTTGTCGCGATTGTCAATCAACGTCACCACAGGGCAATATGCGAGACTATTATCAAAGAATTTGACCGAATGGTTCCCGATTATTATAATGTCAAAGACAGAAAAAAAGGCTACATTGTCGGCAATACGCGACAGGGACTGGAAGTGAGATTTCCCATCATGACTATTTCAATCGCAGTGGTGAACGTTGACCCTCAGAGTCCGACAAATCATTTAATAATCGGGGAGATTGCCGCAGAATTAAAAGGGCACGCCAAGTCGATCCCGGGCAGCGTGTTCGTTGTCAACCGCAGAGGTCAGAAAAGACAACAACCCGGTTTCCGGCCTAAGCTTGTCGGCCAAGGTGGGAAATGAAACATTTCAGGCTACTAAGGACTTGTTCCTTAATAAACTTTACATCTTGCTTGTCTTTTTACCCATACTCTGCGTTGCACAAACAGTTACATAACCGAGCTATGCGCCTGTTTGTGCGCCTTGATTATGGACAAAAAATCCTGCGCAATATTGTAAAATTTATTTCGTCTCAAATCCTAAAGTCAGATTTTCGACCATTCATTCTCCTGTTGTCCTGTGTCGGGTTGCTTACAAGCGGCTGTGTTGACAAATCCTTATTCAACACCTATCCCCACTATTACCTGTCCATTGAAAGTGAAAATATTGAACCGGAAATCATCCGTCTTGAAAAAACCATAGCCGATAAACCAGATTCAGCGGCTGCCGCAGAGTCATTTTATTATCTTTCCCTCCTCTACTCACACCACAAAAAACGACAACCCGATTACCAAAAGGCCTTGCAGAATCTTGAAAGCTATATCCGGCTCAATCCCGAGGCAGGAAAGAAAAATGACGTCAAGTACCTTCTGTCGTTATTCCGGAAGATTGAGACATTAGGAACCAAAAATAATACACTAAAAGCCAAAAACAATGCCCTGAAAGCCAAAAATGATGCCTTAAAAAAAGATAGAGTGAAGCTGAAACGCAACAGCACAACATTAAAAAGGGAAAAAGAGCAGCTGACAACAGAAAATCTAAATCTGCAGGACATAATTGAACAGCTGAAGCTTCTTGATATCCAGCTTGAGAAAAGAAGAAAATCCGTAACTATTCAGTAGTACCTGTCAGCAGTTAAAAGGGACAGAAATATGAAGCAGAAAAATCAGTCAATGCCTTA
The DNA here is from genome assembly GCA_021160685.1 of Desulfobulbaceae bacterium. Lineage (GTDB taxonomy): Bacteria > Desulfobacterota > Desulfobulbia > Desulfobulbales > SURF-16 > JAGHCC01. Next base: position 24,110 of record JAGHCC010000169.1, read on the forward strand.
TTTCCTATTAACTTCAAGGTGTTGTCGCGATTAAAAAATGCATAATTAAACAAAATCACTCAAAAATAGACCCCTTTTACCGCATCCTTCTCGGCTTGACCACGGCCACCGGCCACAATCGCCTCGGCAACCCTCCTTGCCGACTTGGTCATATCATTGATTCCGATACCTTCCCAGCCAAAACCGCAGACATACAATCCCTTTTCTTTATCCTCCAACATCCTCCGCCATTCAAGGAGGCGGGGATGATCCATCTCCAGCTGTGGAATACCTCCGGCCGGCTTCAACACCCTGGCAAAGACCGGCGGCTCGGGCAGATCCATCAGTTGTTTGAGATCGTCAAGAACCCTCTTAATGATTTCCTCGTCAGCCAGCTCCAGTTTTTCCGGATGTCGGCGACCGCCGACAAGGGCTTCAATCAGCACATGACCGGCCGGAGCACGGCCGGGAAACATCTGTGATGAAAAAAGAGCGCCCAGGGCAAAACGATTTTCCCTTTCAGGAGCCAGATAACCGAACCCATAAGGAATTTGAACCCGGTCGGAAAACCCCAAAGCGACATTAAAAATACGTGCCACGGGAATAGCAGCTACAGGAGGAGTACTGAGCTTAGAGAGCAGAGAAAGAGCCGGATTGACAGGCAGAGCCATGACCACGTTGTGAGCCGAAAATATTTTCTTTTCCGTGTCAATATGGTAGCAGCCATCATCCTGCCTGTTCAGCCGGCATACCGAAGAGTTAAAGACAATCTCCCTGTTCCGGGCCAGAACCTGAACCAGCCGTTCAAGTCCTTGGGGAAAATTCTTCATGGTCGGCAGGGGGCCGGATCTTTTGCTCTTCTTTTTTTTTGCTTTCAGTCCTCGAAAAATGGAGCCATGCTCCTTCTCCAGCCGGCGCACGCCCGGCATGACCGCGTCGATACTGAGACGCTGATAATCTCCGGAAAAAGTACCGATCACCGCCACATCCACCAGGGGAAGAACTCCCTTGCCGAAACGATACTCGGCCCATTGGGCAATGGTCTGATCGGCCTGACAAGGCTTCATCCAGAGATCACCGAGTAGCCGCAGCTTTGCCTTCACTGAAAGCAGCGGCGTAGTCAGCATACTCTGGGGTTTCTGGGGCAGGGGGATCAGTCTCCCCCGATGGCAGACAAAACGGCGAAAATCGCCAAGGGGCACGGGCTGGGCTTCTTTTTCAAGACCGGTATCGCGTAGAATTTCCCGGCTTTCCTCGACATTGTCCAAAAAACCGTGCGGCCCACACTCAGCCAAAAATCCATCCTCGGAAAAAGATTGAATGGCTCCTCCGGCCCGCTCGGACTTTTCAAGAAGCAGGACGCGCAGATCAGGACGTATTTTCTGCAGGAAATGGGCCGTGGCCAGACCGGAAATGCCGCTGCCGATAATTATCACATCGTAAATTGTTTTCATA
>JAGHCC010000156.1 GCA_021160685.1 Desulfobulbaceae bacterium
AGCCGGCTACAGAACCGTCCACAACTACACTGACGATACTCATCCCGCTGTTGCCGCCGGTGAGATCAGTCATTTTCAGCCTGCCGGCAGCGTCAATGGAAGCTGAACACTCAAAGGCTGAGCCAAGACCATCTAAAAAGGACTGAACCTTTTCGTTTTGATCGACCGTATAAGTATAACTTGCCCGGCTTCCGTCATGTTGAAACCCTGTAATGGTGATTGTATCGCTATCATCAAGTTGCAGGCCGTTTTGATCATAGACATCCCGCCAATAGGTTTCGCCGGTAACATAATCAGCCCCGGTTAAATTACTGTCCAACGCGCCAAGTTCACTGACCAGAGTCTGCCTGGTTGTTGAAGTCTGGCCGGTATACTGGGCTCCAAAATTCAAATTGACGCTCTGATCCGTGTCAGCACCGGTGAAATTACAGTTAAAACTGTAATAGGAATCAATATTTTCCAAAATAATCCGGTTATCGTCCAGGGAAGGATCCACCTCGCCGTCAGGCGGCACTTCATAGGCGGCCATCTCCTTGATGTTTCCCGAGGTATCAAACTGGATCACCCCGTAGAGCAGAGCGCCGGCACCCTTATGCTCTTCATAATTAAAAGTAGTTTCCGGTGCATTGACAAGTTGCTCCGTGGCTGTCAAGGTTCGTAAATCCTCGGAAGGATCACAGGTGACGAGAAATTCCCACTCATTATCCTGGGTTGTCCGATCAAAGTAGATGGCAATATCATGACTGGCGCCCTTGGCATCATAAATTTTGATGGAACTGGTATATTCATAGAGATTCGCGTCCATGGGAGCCGTGGGATTGACGGCGGCGGCATTAGTGCCGTTCCATGACTCGAACAAACGGATCTCGTTGGTTTCGTTTACCTCACGGGAGTCAAGATTAGCGATCACCTCCACATCCAGAGTCTCCACCGGGGGTGTGGTTTTGTCAATACGCATGTCACCGATGGTGCCGGCCCGCTCACCGGTGGTCTTGTCAATGGTCCAGCCCTGGGCAAAATAGCCCATGGGATTAATCAGATAACCTTCCTGATCAAAACGAAATTCACCGGCCCGGGAATACATATCCGCCTCGGCATTATCCGGCGCCCTGAGCATAAAAAATCCCTGACCACCGATGGCCATGTCGGTTGGGGTGGATGAGCTTTCAAAGGAACCCTGGGCAAAGAGACCGTCAACCGTGGACAACGTTACGCCGCGGCCAACCTGGGCAGCGCCCGAAGCCGTAGAAACGGACTGGGAAAGAACATCCTGAAAGGTCGTCCGGCTTGATTTGAACGCCAGGGTGTTGACGTTTGCGACATTATCGCCGAGTACGGACATAGCTTCGCCCATGGTATTTAAACCGCTGATACTTGAATAAAGAGAACTTGATATCGCCATTTTCGGTCTCCTGTTGATTCTTTTAAATTTCTACCTGTTTAAGTAGAAGACTATCTCGTGTATTTAAAAATAATTTAGAACTAGGTAAATCCCTCTGCCCCTCTGAACCTTTATCCCTTTGCCCCTTTATCATTCAGCATTCGTACGCTGCACTACGCTGCTGACATCACTCACCGAGGCAGGCACAAAACCGTTCAGGGTCAATAAGGCTCGGCCACTGTCAAACTCAATGCCGGTGACCAGACCAGTCGACCTGTAGTCGACCTCAACTTCCTGGCCGGCAAGGTCAAAAGCCTCCACCACATAAGAGTAGGCGCCGGGATCCACCTGCTCATCTCTCATGTCATTAAGATCCCAATCCAACTCATACGTTCCGGCCGGCACGGAACCGACATCAATAACCCGGACAAGATGATCTGCGGCGTCGTAAATTTCCACGTGGCAGACATCCGGAGCTTCCAGGAGAGTAAACTCTCCCTTGCCGCTGCTTTCTTCAGTTACTCCAATGATATTACCTCCGGTCTGGACTTCGGTATCAAGCAGGGTCAGAAGCTGCAGGTTATTCTGAGAAGTCTGATACTCCAGCAGACTCTCCATATTATCTGCCATCTTCATGGTCGCTTCCATGTTGCTGAACTGGGCAAGCTGGGAGGCCATTTCATAGCTGTCCATGGGCTCCATGGGATCCTGATGCTGGAGCTGAGTGATGAAGAGTTCCATAAAATCGCTTCTATCCAGTTCCTTTTTCCCCACCGGCTCAAACAGATTTTTCTCTTCGGCCATGGGAATATTTGTTGACAGTGCCGCTACGCTCATCTCGTTTCTCCTAAACCATCAAACTGATACCATTTTCATGATCAGTTAACCTGTTCCTTGTCCGGTAAAAATCAATCTCCTCTAAAATCTCCGGCCGCTCATCCAGATCCGTCTCCGTTGTCCAGGCCTGCTCAAAACGCTGCCATGCCGCACCGTCATCATCATGCTGTCCCACCGAGACCGAACATTCACCCAGAGTGAACCCTTTCTGTTCCATGTTGTCCCGAAACTCCTGCATATGACTCTCAAGCAGTTCCTTGACTTTGGTGTTATCCATATTAAAAGAAACGGCCACCTGCTCATCCCGCACATGAAGATTCACCTTCACCTCTCCAAGGTCGGCAGGATAAAGTTTAATGAGCAAATAATGATCCTGGTTTTTAAGTCCGTTGACAATAGAGTTTGAGAGTTGACTGATCAGTGGCATCTGCTGCTGAACGGGCCGAGCCATTGCAGTTTCGCGGATTTCCGAAGCCGGATTCAGGAATGAATCAGTCGTTGGAGAGGCAGAAATAAGGGGCATTTCCAAGGAAGTGCTTTCCGGGCCGGCGCCTGTCTGGATGAGCGAAGATTGATTCAGCCTTAAATCCGTCATATTCAATTCGGATCCGGCTTCCTGTTCCAGTACAATGCGGCTGAGCCATTCAAACCTCCCCATGGCCTGTTCAAAATTTTCGGCCTCAAAAGTCAAATCCTCAGACAAACGGACCTGGGATAAATCTACAATTTCCTGGAGTTTCTGGAAAATAGCATTTGCTGATTCCTGCACCACCGGACTCCAGCCGACACTTTTTGATTCAAATCCAGCCTCAGACAGCATCTTCCCGAGACTCTCTAAAAACTCGGGCAGCCTGATACCGGCTTCCTGATCTCTGATATTCTGAATTCCTCCTTCCAGAATATTTTGCAGACGGCTCAGACTTAATTTTACCGGCTGTTCCTGAAAAATCCTTTCCGGTAACAAGTCAAGCTGGGCGCCCTTGGAGACACCGGCTTTTGTCAAAATATCTTCGAGCTGTTCCGCCTCCCAGTCCGTAAGGGTCACTGTCTGCTCCTGGCCGATTCCACCGGCTTCCGCCTTACGCAGCCCCTGAAGGAAAAGATCCAGATCAAAAGTACCGTCACCCCGCACCGCGGCTTCGTTAATCTCCTGAATCTGCTCCTGGACAAGACCAAACTGGGTCAAAAAAACATCGAGTAACGGCAAATCCGTTTCCGCCACGGTTATTTTTTTCTCCTCGCCCATATTTTCAAAATGAGCGGACAGCAAATTAAATAAATCTCCCATTTCCAGTTTGCCGCCCTGGCTGCCTGCCTGTTTCATTAACATTGACAGTTCAGCAGGATCAAGACCGGCTGCCGCACAGATCTCAGAAAGCTGGGAAGAATCTAGTGCAACATTCCATTCACCGGGCTCAAAATCCTTTTCTGCGGAAATTTTCTTCAAATCCTCCATGAATTCAGCAAGCAGTCCTGCCAGACTTTCCCGGCGGGTTTCATCCGTTTCGCGCTCAGACTTATCCGAAGACGACTGGTTCCGCGATTTCACCGAATGACGCTCCCTCATCCCAAGCATATCCCTCTTCTCGTGATAGGCTTCATTGAGTTTCTTTTCCAGATGCCTGGCAAACGAACCTGATTCCGCTTTTTCCAAATTTCGTGGAGCAATTTTAAATTCAGGGTCCGGGGTCGACATAATCGGAGTCATCAACATTGTCACGGACATCCTCCTTTTCTTTCTTTTTGGTCTTCAGTTTACTCACTGAGTAAAACAAGCATAAAAAACACTTGCTCACACCATTCAGCAAAGGCAATGCCAGCAACAAAAAAACGGGTTATTTTTCGCGATACGCTGAAAAACAAAAGGCTTAACGACTTGAAATAACAGGGGGTTAAAGAATTTATAAAAAAGAAAAAAAGATACGCTGGAAAAAAGAAAAAGAAGAAAAAATCAAATATGATGGGCAATTCTTTCCATGAACGAATGGGGAAGGGTGAAGTTTTTGCCGCAGGAAGAGGTAACTGTTCAGCAGCACTTCATCCGGAGTCTACGCTTACCTGCACGCGATCAGCTGATTCACATAGGACTACTATAACAGCGAAGCGGTGTCATCACCAGCCTACTGGAGTTTATACCCTTTAGGGTGCACATCTGATGCACTGCTGAACAGTTACAGGCCGAGTTTTTCGTAACATTTTTCAAATACGCTGAATAGTTATGGGAAGAGAAAGAGGACTGTGCAGGATGAAGGAAAATTACTTCTTCCCTGGCTGTTGTTTCGACCTTTCGATCATTTCGGCCAGAGATACCATTTTCGGCTTGGGCGGTTCAAAGATCATCTCCCGTTCTTCCTGTGAATAATTTTCTTCGATGAATGTCTGGATCGGAAGAATCCTGAACCAACAATCGAGAATTTTTCCGCAGGGCAGACCGTTCTGCATGGTACGACAGTAGCGGAAGGGTAAAAAATGACCGAGCATACGGCAATAGCATTCTTTTTTATCATATTTTTCGATCATTTTTCCACCAAGATCAGGTCACGTTCTCTTTTACCATAGAATGACAACGGACGATCATCTTCTAGGCCGCAGGGGCGGTTCCTTTGCCAGGACAAACTTCAGCCAGTCAAAACCAAAGGACAGCAGGGCCTCATCATCCTTTTCAATGATCCTTTTCCTGGAGTTGGAAATTTTTAAATCCGCCAGAAGATTGTGCTCATTGACAAAATCCCGAAAACTGTCGAGATTATAGCAGACGACAAAAGCCATTCGCTGTTTTGGTCCGGCCGCGCCTTCACCGGCCCAGGGGTTTCCGCTAAACAGGGTGTCCATTTCGGCCCACTGATCCGCCATGGCATTGTAATAAAGAAGGTTCTGATCCCGCAGCCATTCCTTGACCGTCCATTCCCTGTCCTCCTCATGCCCCTTGCAGTAGTCATGCTGAGTCAGGAAATAAAACTCCTCGGCCCTGCCCTTGGCCGCTGTCCTATCGACTGCCCGTTCCAGAGGATAGGTTCGGCAGGCGGACGGACGATCCTCATAGACGGTACAGCCCTCCTTTCCCAAAAACGGACAATTGTTGTCCGATGTCAATTTCATGGCCAGGGATGGGAAATAGGGATTGCTGCCCTCAACGATCCGGAGATACTTGTCCAGGAATTCATCCGATCTGATTCCCATCCTGTTTTTTAACCGCAAAATATCATAGGGATAAAGAAACATATCCACATTACGGCAGCAAACCATGTAACAGGACACGCCGGGATGGCAGGAAAATTTAAATTTAGATTTGCCCAGCGGCGTCATGCCTTCAGGGAATTTTTTTTCTTGTTCTTTCATATTCGAATAAAAATTAAAAGGTTTGTTGAAATTACAC
>JAGHCC010000426.1 GCA_021160685.1 Desulfobulbaceae bacterium
ACCAGCCTGTTCGTTTCCATTCGAGGCAGTTTACCGACCCTTCCTTCACGGGCAAGCAACCGGCCGGTCTTGCGGCTGGCATTCACAACCAGACGTAACAATATAATGCCAAGAAGACTTGAACCGACATGAAAAGAAAGGCTGAAAAAAACGGTTCGAAAAAAATGCAGATCCAGAGTGATCGACGCAATCAACCCTCCGGGCAAAAAAATAAGCCATACAATTATCCTTGCCATTTCGTAACCGTTTATTTAAACCATCCTTTCCGATTGAATATCCACAGAAATACTGCGGCGACAGCGACCATGATGGATATCACAAGCGGATATGAATACGGCCATGTCAGTTCCGGCATATATCGAAAATTCATACCGTAAATGCCTGTAATCAAAGAAAGCGGCATAAAAACAGCAGAAAGAATAGTGAGCAGTCTAAGCCTCTTGTTTGTCTTCTCCTGGAGCGTGATCTGATAGTACTGGCGAAGTTCGGAAAGATGTGCTTCCTGTCTGCCTGCCGAACGTATAGCGTACTCAAGATTAGCCAGAGAATCACGAAAATACTCGCGTAAATCAGAAATATCGAAGAGGTCGGATTCGATGGTTTGTAATGTAGCAACACAGTAACGTTGATCCTCACAAATAATTGAGAGGCGGGAAATTCTCTGTTTGAGCATCAATATCCGGTCGATCTGTGCTAAGTCTGCGGCTTTGTCCATGGCCTCTTCCAGCGACTCAATGTTGCGGCGAGTTTCAAGGACAAAGGCCATATCCTTATCAATCAATCGATCAAAAATCTGGTAGATGATGGCGGTTGTGGTGGAGCTGTGAAATCGTGCGGCAGAAGAATATTCATTGGCGATATTTTCAATAGTAGAGCTGGGCTTTTCATGTATGGTAATGACGGCTTGCGGGATGCAAATAATGGAAAAGAAGGGCTGTTCAAGGGTATCCCAGGCAAGTTGTACTGAAAATTTTATAAATAGTGATTGGTGGTAAAGATCGACGCGAGGAGTTCCAGCCGGTTCGAGATATTCCTCTAGGATGAGGGAATGAAGACCTAACCGCTCCAGAAAATTTTTAAGAGACGCAGGATCTGGGTCTTCCACATCAATCCAGTAATAAGATTTGCCATCCTGGAAGGATTTAAAGAAGGTTGTTTGAGAAGATGGTTCCAGGTGTTTGCTTTCATTGAGAAGGAAGACTCTAAGGTTCATCAATATACCTCTGAATCAAATTTTTTTGTTTCTTCTTTCAATGCCGCGTCCATAGTATAATGCAAAATACCACCGGCATCCTTTCCCCTATAAGAGAAATTATAAACTTTTCTATCACAAAGCCAAAGGCCATAATTCCAATACTGGTCTTGATTCAGGCCAAAAAGGTCCGTTAGTTGGCCATATGGACCCTGCGGTTTTTTACCTTGGCCTGTCTTTTTTCTTCCGAAAGAGTCTTTTTGAACATACGCATTTAATATTTCTCCCTCAGCGTTTATCCATTTTGCCCTAAGCTCGCGCCTTAAAAAACATTTTTCTTTCGCTAAAGCACAACTCAGATATTATAACTACAGTCTTGGGAAAAAAGATCTCAGCATGATATTTGTAATGCTCATGATGCTGGCTTTTTTGGTTAATCAGGCTAGCAACTTTGTTGTTCCCTTTTTGGTGCTATCTGGAAAAACTATGAAGTAAACATACATTATGGGAAAATATTCGATCTTTGTTTCAATATTACCGTAAAATAACACAAAATAATTTCTAAAGGACTAATATTTCAGGTAGATACGTGGCCGTTGTCAGTGTAGAGTTACTTTCCAGTCGCAGACGCTGGATCTTCCAGGAAATCGAACTGGTGGAAAAAGAGTTCAAAAAAGAACTGAATCATTAAAAAACTAAGGACATGGAATGGTTACAGGAAAATCATGAGAAAGCATAAGCCCCGTCAACAATCGGCAACGCCGTTAAGTAACCGGCAGGAACCACTACCCTGGCATAAGCCAAAAGAACGAGAAGATGACCCCGAGGCATGGCTGCAGCTACAGGCCATCATGAGCAACCCCGGTTATCAGCAATCAGACGAAGATATTGATTTTCTCTGTCATTCCGACGCAACTAGGGGCGTACGGCTGCAGCTTGATTACCTGAAAGCAGAGGAATTACTTAAAGAGCATGGGATCAAACATACTATTGTCTCTTTTGGTTCTACCCGCATTCGTGAACCAGCAGCAATCAGGCGTGATCTTAGTCGGGTCAAAAATCTGCTTAAAAACGATCCTAAAAATTCCGACCTCCTAAACAAAGCTGCCATCCTTGAACGATTGCTGGCCAAAAGCCGCTATTATGATGTTGCGCGTGAATTTGGCGAGCTCGTTGGCCGGGCCGGAAACGGCCCCGATGATAACCGTGTCATGCTGGTTACCGGTGGCGGTCCCGGCATTATGGAGGCCTCCAACAGGGGAGCATTTGATACCGGCTCAAAATCCATCGGTCTGAATATCACCTTGCCTCATGAGCAATTTCCCAACCCCTATATTGCCCCGGAGCTCTGTTTTCAATTCCGCTATTTCGCCATTCGCAAACTGCATTTCCTGCTTCGGGCCCGAGCACTGGTTGCCTTTCCCGGTGGGTTTGGCACTTTTGACGAGCTGTTTGAAACTCTGACTCTGATCC
>JAGHCC010000033.1 GCA_021160685.1 Desulfobulbaceae bacterium
CGCCCGAACCGCCACTGGCCCCGGCAGGAACCGCCCGGCCCCATCATATTGCGTGAAGCCAGCTTTCCCTGCAAATAGCAGCTTAATCCATCCTCAAATTCCCCGGTTACCCAGGAAAACACTTTTATGCCGCATGATTGAATCTTCCGGAAAGAGCGCTGGTCAATGCCTCCACAAATCAGCACATGAATCCCAAGCTGACAGAATTTTTGTATCCGCTCCATGGATGTCCAGCCTTCAGTGGCAAACTCCTTCCTACTAACCTCCTTGCCGTCACCGATCCGCACAACGAGTAATGTCGGCGCACAGTCAAAACGCGGTGAAATTCGGCTGCAAAAAACAGCAATGGCAATTTTGGACTTTTCTTCCATAATATTATTCCGTTCACTCTTTCAAAAAGACAATCAAATGCTCACGACAGCTACAACTTAATGCAGGTCTGATGCCACTCTGCACAAAAAAGGAAGAAAAAAAGAAATTACTAACAAGATCAAATAGTTGTGTAAACAAAAAATCTACAACAATCAAACACATCAGCCTGAAAGAACGGAAAGGTTGCACGGTTGCAACAAACGATGCATGCAACTAGTTGCAAAAATGCAACCAGTTTATTTTATTTACGGAAAAACAAAACAAACGAGCCTATGAAACTCTGAAGGGGGGCTTTTTGCAGCTTCAATAAGTGGTGGTAATCTAAAAAAACCCACTCAATCCCCCTTTAAGAAAGGGGGAAGTTGTCGGTATGCCACCAATTATTGAAATTACGACTTTTGGGAAGAAATTCTTAATTTAAAAACAGACAACTATCAAGACAGCAAGCGATCCAGTTCATCTGCCAACAGGGAAAGATGCATTTTTTCCTCATCACAAAGCTGAAGAAACAACTCACGGCTGGCCGGATCTTCACTCTTACGGGCCATGCGGCTGTAGAGATCAAGGGCCTGGGCTTCAAGCATCATGGCCAGATCAAAGACATCCGGGACTGCCTTAACATGAGACCGGACACGCTCCAAAAACTCGGATACCGAACGACCTCCTTCCATGATGCGATCCTCATCGGACTCCGAAACCTGGAGATTTCCGCCGTCTTTTTGGGCCATATCTCGGAGCCGGGCCTTATGTTTTTCTTCAAAACCTGCCAGACGTGTGAGAAGTTTTTTCACCTCACCATCTTCGGCAGTCTTGGCCAGCATCTGATAAAAATACTGCAGACCGTCCTCCATGGCGTAAGCCAGAGAAAGGGCATCAGTGAACTCCTCGTCACCTTTAAACAGCTCCAGCCCTTCACTCTCGATGCCGGTTGCCTTGGGATCGTGCCAGGCCCTGATGCCGCCGGCAAGATTTGAGACATCGGCAAACCCTTTGCCCGAGAGAATTTGGGCCGCCGCCTTGCTCCGTCCGCCAATGGCACAATAGACAATGGTGGGTTTGTCCGAATCCAACTCATCAAGACGGCCAGGCACCTCGCGTAATGGAATGAGCTTGGCGCCGGGAAGATGCTGGCGCTCATACTCTTTAGGCTGGCGAACATCAAGAAGCTGATATTCCGCAGATTTTTTATCATCCATAATGGCCTTTGCCTGGGCGGCGGTGATATTTTTCACCGGGGTAAAAAGATTTTTCCAGTTCATGCTCTTCTCCTTCTACGAATGCAAACCGCAAATTCTGTTAACAGTCTCATAAAATAATTGTAATTTTGCTGCTATTTTTTGGGTTCAATAATGACTTTAATGGTAGGCAGGCACCCTTGAAAACAGGGTAAGACCGACAAAATAATTTCATTTTTCTGCTCGGGATAACCAATACCCAGGTTTACGTTTTGTGTGGGCAACAGCAATAATTCTAATATGATCTGATTCAATAGTGTCGATAATTGAAAATGGAAATTTAGAAATGAGACATATGCGGAAAGGCGCATGTAAGGATACGGAACCGGAAAGGAGTTTCAATAATATATTTTTTGTAGCAGCCTCAACATCACTACAAAAAATTTTTCCAAGACCAGCACGGCATTTTTCGTAATAATCAGCAGCTTCCAGAAATTCATCCCGAGCATCAGGATCAAAAAACAAAGTTGTCATTTTAATCTTTGGTCAGCCTCTGAAAAAACGTCTTGGGCTTCAATCCCCGGCCGCTTTCCTGCTTTATATTCCCGATAACGATACTCTGCTTCTGCAATCCAGGCTAAATCTGTTTTACTCTGTGCATCTTTATCAAGTGAACTCAATAATCGATCAGCTAAAAAAGCACGTTCTTGGCCGGAAAGAGAAAGCGCATCATGTTCAATTTTTTCTAACAAAGCCATAGTAAAACCTCCTTCATAATTTTCTAATTACTTTGTTTCTCCCTATGCGACAACATGTTCATGCAAAAAAACGGCCTACATTGTTCAGCAACCAGAAGCCTTATCATGAGCATTCCCCAGCTATACGTCAAATTTGGTGAAATATAGTGTTGTCGGTGACTCCCCGCACTCACCATTACGCATGTTCACCCTATCGCAGAACATGTTAAGTTTTAGTATTTTGTTACCGCTACGAGCTTCGCAATGCCAATATTAAGCGTTCAAGAAAAGCACCTGTTACGTAACAGTAGACATCGCTAGTTGGAGAGCATCCGAAGAACAAACAGCTTCGATGTGGAAATCTTAATGCTTGATCTCAGGGACTGGCTACCAAAGTAGAAAATAGTTCCGTCCCTCTATTTCTCCAATTAACTCCAGATGTGGCATTTCAAAACCTGGCCTTATAATTTTCTGTTTTCATCATGTCATTTTTTTATCAGCCATTCCCTTACCCCCTGCTCAAGTAGCTGCTGATACACTCTAGGCCCACCTAACCCCTTGGTGCGGAAACAGTAATTGATTTCCAGAAAATATGGGGTAATGTCAGAGTCATCCTTGTTAAAGATAAAATCAAAACCAGCCAAGTTGATTTTGGTCTGCTGACAAAATTTTTTAAGTGTGGTCACTGCAGCTTGTTGCAGATGAGGATCAGACTCCAGATCAATAGATGCTCCTTTTGCGATATTAGAGTAAAAGGTGTCACAGCCCTCTGGCCCCCGCCGCCAATAGGAGAAATATTTTTTGTTAATAACCACGACACGCAGGCTCTTGCCACTGGTTGGGATATACTGCTGAAGAACAAAACCGGGCTTGTTTTGGTTATTCTCCCAAGCTTCAGCCTTGACCAGACAGTATGCCAGATCTTCCTCCGTATGGACCAGGTGAACATTATTTCCTTCACCGCCCCAGTCCAGCTTGAAAACAAAGGGAAAGTCAAACTGTCTGTCTTTACCGTTATGCCAGGAACTTATGCTTCTATAAATTTGGGTTTTGGGGTGGGGAACGTTCATATCCAGAAAAAAGGCGGCCTGACCAGTCTTTCCGGGGTATCGATAGCGCTGCTTATAATTGGGAAAAACGTGGGCGCAGTGGTCACAGGCCGTCTGGTAGAGACTTTCCTTACAGTATGGAGGCAGTAACACCACGTCTGCCTGTTTGATGGCGGCAATATCCTCAGGAGACGGGCTATGTCCACCGCAACAGACTCGATTATGCTTTGTTTCAAGACATAGGTGAAATGAGAGGACGTCCATGGTTACCTTCATTATAACGTAATACTTATCCCCATAATCGGGTGCTTACCTGCTCTCAGCCTCTAACTATTATCCAGAAACTGGATATCTCCACACGATCCAGATTCCTTCCAATTTTACCGAACAAATTATGGTTGATGGACTCGTAAAAAGCTAAATGTACAAAAAAACCCTTTACTATAAGAGGGATAGCGAGCCATGAATGTCGCATAATATGACTTTTTACGAAACCATCATAGTTTTTCTTGAACACTGAGGAGTTGGTAGGTTGAGCTTATTCCTGAAATTTCCTTTTTACGAATTCTTTTCCATTTATTCAATCACACCTGAAATGATTTTAATAGAAATTCGGAAAAAAATATCAGAAGGGAGGCAGTGGCAAGATTAACCATTTAAGAGAAATTGCAATTTAAGATGTTTCCTGAATAGATTCGCTCTAGAAAAAACGCAGAATTCACCACCTTACCCCTGCCAATCTCAAATACGTAAGCCTTCCCTTAACTTTATAGATATCGTAACAATCTCCATCTTCCCGTCCAGAATCCCCAACCCTTTTCCCCTACAGGGTTTTCCTGGTAAAAGGCATTTTCATCAGATGCCAGAAATTAAGTTGATCAAAATTACGATGGGAACCGATGCCGATCACCATTTTGTCCTGATCAACACGGGTTGTCAGCGTGCCAAGGAAACGATCCCAGATTGAAAAAAGAACTCCGTAATTGGAATCGCGCTCACGAATTCTCACCGAATGATGAATGCGGTGCATGGAAGGCGGGATAAAGAGCAGCATCCAGGCCTTTTCAAAGGCGGGATTGATACGGATCGAGCTGTGATGAAACTGAATTGACAGATTGACCAGAATCTCAAAAAGGAAATAAGCAATAAGCGGGATGCCAAAGGTATAGACCACGGCCAGGCGCAGCAGACCTGAGAGCAGCAGCTCGCCGATATGAAAGCGGTTGGCAGTGGAGACATCCATATTCATATCTGAATAATGGACGCGATGAAAACGCCAAAAAAAAGGCACCACATGGTTGAGCAGATGCCAGATATAGATAAAAAAATCAAGAATCAGAATACCCAGCACGGTTTTCAGCCACATGGGCAGGGAAAAAGCATTCAACAGGCCAAGATTTTTTTCGGCGGAAAGAACCAGAACGCCCATGAGAACGGTGAAATAACAGGCATGATAGACGAGGCCGTTGACAATGGACAGGGGCAGATTTGCCAGCCAGCGCCTGGACTTGGAAACAGATGGAGAACGGTAGGAAAATTTCAGTTCGAGCAGCAGAAAAACGACAATACCACCCCAGTAAAGAAAAAGTTTGAGGCTTTCAATTGATATCATCGTCCTATTTTTTCCTCCAATTTGTGCGTCAGCTCATTTATTAAGACATCAACCTCACCCTCGGTGGAAAAGACCAAAAGCTCGGTCTTTTCCAGCTCATCAGGGGCAGAAAACCGTTTCTTCTGTTCAAGGTAAATCTCCCAGCGCCCATCCGAGACCGCGTTAGGATCATTGGCCCGCATCACGAGCCTCTCCTGAAGGACGGACTCAGGACACTGACAGAGAACAAAACAGACTGGAGCCTGATATCGCCTGGCCAGCTCACGAATTCGATCCCGCTCGTTAATAGACTGGTAGGAACCGTCCAGAACAACTGATCTTCCTGCCCGCAGATTCTCTTCGGCTCTTTCCAGCAGAGCGGTGTAAGTTTTGCGGGAAAACTCCTTGGAATAAATACCCTGCCCCAGGCTTTCCTTGCGGCTGCACTCGGCAGCAAGCCCGGCAAGTTCCTTACGCACCCGGTCGGAATTATAATACTCCAGCCCCTCGGCTTTCGCCCAGGCATGGGCCAGGGTACTCTTGCCCGTGGCAATGAGTCCGAAAAAAACGACTAATTCAGGAGGATTCGGCATATTTCAGGGCCAGATCAAAATATTTGCCGGCCTGGTCAAGGGCCTGCTGCCTGGCAGCCTCGTCCACCTCCGGCGCATGGGCCGTGAACAGGCCGATCTTGCCCCGGACATAGGCCCGGTAACATTTGTAAAAATTAAGCATATCACGCACACCTTCATCACCGGAAACTTCGACAAAACGGTCAATAAAGCGGCGGGACAGTTCTTCAAGATGCCAGAAATCAAGATCCATGGCCATGAAGGCCACGTCTGCGGCCACATCGGTATAACGAAACCGTTCATTAAACTCGATGCAGTCATAGATATAGACTTGGTCGGCCAGACAAATATTAGCAGAATAGAGATCGCCATGGCAGTCCCTTATTTTACCCTGCTCGATCCGTCGGGCAAACAGCTCACTTTGTGCTAAAAAATTCCGGGAATAGCTGCTGATTGCGTCAAACTGCTCTTGGGAAAGAGCGCCGGAACCAATAAAATCCCTGGTCTGGTCGAAATTCTCCAGGACATTGACGCCAACGGATTCGGGTGTTCCGAACTCTGTGGCCGCCTTATCGGCTTTTTCGTAAAATGGCGCAAGGATGTCAACAATATCGTCGAGCATCTTTTCCGTAAGCCCGCCGGCCTTGATGACATTAGCCATCATCCTCTCCTCCGGCATGCGGACCATCTTGATGCCATACTCGATGGCTTCACCGGAACCGTTCAGAGATAAAAGATCACCATCCTGATTGATGGTCACCAGCCCCTCGTAGATGGACGGGCAGAGCCTCCTGTTTAAAACCAACTCCTGCTCACAATAATATTTACGTTTTTCCAGGGTGGTAAAGTTCAAAAAACCAAAATCCACCGGTTTCTTGAACTTATAGACAAAATCACCGGCCAGTACCACATAGGAGATATGGGTCTGCACCAGTTTGACATCGGCTGCCGAATGGGGAAAGGCAGAGCCTTCCATCAAAAACTGGATATATGCGGGTAAATTAGACATGGAACTCCTTGAATTAGGATTTTCGACCGGAGTCTCGCGGACTCGCTTACCTGCGGATTTCGGATCTAGAAACAACTACATATCTCTTCCCGAAATCCGCACTCCGAAATCCGACTTCTAATATCGATAATAATCAGGCTTGTACGGCCCTTCTACCTTCACACTGATGTAATCAGCCTGCTCCTGGGTCAAGGTGGTGAGATTGACGCCAACCTTACCCAAATGGAGCCGGGCCACCATTTCATCAAGTTTTTTCGGCAAAAAGTAAACCTGATTCTCGTAATCCCCCTGGTTCTGCCAAAGCTCGATCTGAGCCAGTACCTGGTTGGCAAAGGAGTTACTCATCACAAAACTGGGATGGCCGGTGGCGCAGCCCAGATTCACCAGCCTGCCCTCGGCCAGGATAATGATCCGTTTGCCGTCCGGGAAGATGACATGATCCACCTGGGGCTTGATATTTTCCCAGGTCAGATCCCGAATACCGGCAATATCGATCTCACTGTCAAAATGGCCGATGTTGCAGACAATGGCCTGATCCTTCATCTTTTCCATATGGCTGCGGTCAATCACCCTGAGATTACCGGTGGCCGTGACAAAGATCTCACCAAGCGGCGCTGCCTCCTCCATGGTCACTACCCGGTAGCCCTCCATGGCAGCCTGCAGGGCGCAGATAGGGTCAATCTCGGTCACCAGAACCGTGGCACCCATGCCGCGGAAAGCCTGGGCACAGCCCTTGCCCACATCGCCGTAACCGCAGACCACGGCAATTTTACCGGCTATCATAACATCAGTTGCCCGCTTAATCCCGTCAAGCAGCGACTCTCGGCAGCCATAGAGATTATCAAATTTAGACTTGGTCACTGAATCATTGACGTTAAAGGCCGGGGCCTTCAGGGTAC
>JAGHCC010000234.1 GCA_021160685.1 Desulfobulbaceae bacterium
ATATAGAAGATGCCATCGAGCTGAAACTGATCACAAGAGAGGAGATCCCCCGTCACTGCCAGGATGTTTTAGGGAAAACAAACGGCACAATTGTCCATAATCTTGTTGCCGATCTTTTGAAAAACACCATTGATGACAACATTCTTGCCTTCAGCGAGGACATTTCCCAGGCCCTCAGAGAGTTGAAAAAGTTCAATTATAAAAGGATTTATTTCAATCCTGAGGTCAAAAAGGATGCCAAAATAATTGAAAAATGTTATCAAATAATGTTCCCGGCTTATTTGGACCATCTGGTCAAAGATCGTCGGGAGAGTGCTATCTTTACAGAATTTCTTGATAAGCTGGGTACGGGCTATGAGGAGAATCATCAGCCTGCCAGCATTGTCCGTGATTTTGTCTCCGGCATGACGGATGATTATTTTTTGAGTCAGGCTGCCCTGTTCGGCTGTAAAATTCCCACAAAAAAATAAAGACTTTTTACGAGATTACCATTTTTGGCTGTTTCGTTTTTTTGATTGATCATGCAAGAGTGGTTAAAAAAACTTATACCAGGCGAAAGCGGCCTGATGGTGGTGATTGCCACTTTTATCGGCTTGGCGGCCGGTTTCGGCAATATTCTTTTCAGGACCACTGAAGAGTTCGTGCATAATTTTATCTTTGAGCAGGGACATCAACTGCTTATTGGTGACGGCGCCGGCCTGCGTTTTCTGCTCCTTCCACTTTTGCCTATGATTGGTATGGTGCTGCTTATCCCCCTGTCCTATTTTTTCCCCGGCGAAGTGAACGGTTACGGTTTCAGCAAGTTTTTGCGTAAGGTTAATCTTGAGGGCGGCCACATCAGGTTCAGGACAATTTTCCTGAAAATATTGGGAACCTCGCTGACCATCGGTACCGGAGGGTCCGCTGGAGTTGAGGGACCCATTGCCCAGGTCGGTGGCGCAATCGGTTCCCAGGTCGGCCAGTTCTTCCGGGTCACCGGCGACCGGATGAAGGTTTATATTGCCGCCGGTTGTGCCGGTGGAATCGCCGCCATGTTCAACGCGCCCATAGCCGGCGTCTTTTTTGCCTCTGAAATTGTTTTAATGGGCTCCTACGGCTCAACTTCGTTTTCAGCCCTGGTCATATCCTCGGCCATGGCCACGGTTGTTTCCCGCGCTTTTTACGGCACCACGCCGGCCTTTCCGATTCCGGATTACAATCTTGTTAATCCCATGGTTGAAGTTCCGCTTTATCTCCTCATGGGTGTTGTTGTCGGTGTGGTTGCCGTTCTGCATATCAAATTTTTCTATGGGGTGCGTGACCGCTTTGATTCTTTAGGGATGAGTCCCTATGTCAAACCCATCCTCGGCGCTTTTTTGGTGGGCTGTATCGCTCTTGTTTTTCCCCAGGTCATGGGTAACGGCTATCACTATATCGAGAAGGTGTTGCATGGGGAGGGGATTGTTGCCGTCATGCTGGCCCTTGTTTTTTTGAAAATTCTGGCCACGGCCATCACTCTCGGCTCCGGCGGCGCGGGCGGTGTGTTTGCGCCGTCTCTCTTTATTGGCGCCATGATCGGTGGAACCTTTGGCGCGGTTGCCCAATATTTTTTACCCGAATATGTCGCGAATCCGGGAGCCTATGCCGCCGTAGGCATCGGTGCCTTCCTTGGCGCCGTTACCCATTCTCCTTTAACGGGGATTTTTTTGCTTTTTGAGATGACCGGTAATTATCTGATTATTATTCCGATCATGCTGGCCAGCATAATCGGCACCATCGTTTCCACCCGTCTCTATCATGATTCCATCGACACGGTTGATTTTACCAGGGAAGGGATCGATGTCCACGAGGGAAGGGAAACGGCCATCATGAAATCGATCAAGGTTGGCCGGGCCATGAGCGAGGATGTCGATTTTATCAGCGAGAAGGCCAATATTGACGATCTTCTCAAGATCTTCAGCATGACCGTGGACAGTTTCTATTTTCCGGTTATTGATGAAACCGGCATGATGACCGGTATCGTTTCTCTGCAGGATGTCAAGACGATCCTCCATGATGAGGAGATGCGCCTCAGCGCTACCGTGGGAAGTGTCTGTGCCCGTGATGTCGTTCATCTGACGCCGGAAGATAATTTATACACGGCCATGACTCTTTTTACAGTGAAGGGCTTTGAGGAAATACCGGTGGTGGAATCGGCTGAAAGCAAGTGGGTGGTCGGCATGCTGAAAAGGCGTGAAGCGATTGCCGCCTATAACCGTGAGGTCCTGAAACGGGGCATCAGTGAGAAGACTGCGGCGATACGGTTGAAGTAGGATTTGATTAAAAAAAGGGGCTAAGGGGCTAAGGGACAGAGGGGCAAAGGGTAAACCCATCTGAACCTTTGTCCCTCTGAACCTTTGTCCCTTTTTTATTCACTCAATGAGATATCCACGGACGGCCGCAGGGTGGCGCAGGTTATGATGGCATCGTGAATTTTATTGTTTTTGAACTCCTCAACCCGTTTGGTGTTGGTCGGTTCGTCATTGTCGTAGGCGACAAGTCCGATCTGATGGAGAATGTATTCAAAACGGGGCGCCCATTTCCTGGAACCGAGCCGGGCCGTTGTTGAGCAGTTGTCCACCATGAAGGCCACGCCCTTGAAGTGCATGTAAGGATTCAGGGAGTCAACCGCCTCGATAACGGATTCATTGCAGACTTCGCTTAAGCAGTGGCCTTTTTCAACCAGCAGATCAATCTGGGCCATCATGGTGGCGCAGTACATTCCTGCGGTAAACGGATCAAGGGGGATGTCCTCTTCAACCCTGGTGGCCCGGATCTGCTCTCCAACCTTCCACATACGGGTGCCATCTATTTTTCCCATGGGATAACGGCTGAAACGTTGACCGGCCATGATGACGCTGCGGATTTCATTACCGGTTGAGACTTCATCGTACATTTCCAGCAGCATCTCAAAGGCCGGATCATAGCAGTGGGAGTAGATTCTCTCGAATGTCTCTTTGTCGCTGCCGGTAAATTTTTCATAGAGAGCAAGGATGCCGTCATGGGAAATGGTTTTACTGATCGGCCCGGTGACGCTTTCCACTGAATGTTTGAAGGCATCTTCCTCGCTCATCCCTTTTTCCATAACATAACGGCGGTAGAGAAGTTCGACAATGCCGTGAACCGCGCCCAGCAGGATGCCGCGTTCGCCGAAAATATCACTGCGGTACTCATGATCAAGAGTGGTCATGAAGATGTAGGGAGCGCCGATTGCCACGGCCCAGCCCAGGGCATAATCGGTGGCCTTGCCATTGATGTCCTGCTGGACTGCAAAACTGCTGTTGATGCCGGCGCCATTGATCTCTTTGCCCTGCTCGTACAGCCTGCGAACCGACGGCCCCATACCCTTGGGACAGACACCGATGACGTTGATGTTGGCCGGAAACGACTCTCCGATGCTTTTCAGGTAACCCAGCAGAAAACCATGGGAAAGGCCAAGGGTGGCACCTTCCTTTATGTTGTCAAAAATCTTCTCGTAATTTTCCGCCTGGGCCGCGTCCGAGATGAGCAGCATAACCAGATCGGATTCACGGATGACTTCGTACATCTCTCCCAGGGTATTATCAGCCCTGGTGAAACCGGCGGCCTCGGCGGCGGGGATGGACGAGCTGTTTTCCCGCAGACCGATTTTGACTTTAATGTCGGTTCCTTCAAGGGAATCCCTGAAATTTTGGGCCTGGGCCGGACCTTGAGAGCCCCAGCCGATAACACCGATCTGTGTGATGCCGTCCAAGGCCTTGGGAAGGAGAGGAAAGAGCTCCCGTCCCCCCTTGACGATCATTTCCTCGGTATCAGAAAGTTTAATGATCTGCGTCTCGAAGACATTTGATTGAAAAGTAGCCTGCATCGTTTTTCTCCTATTTGATAATGATTGTATAGTATTTTAAAAAAAGAACTAAACAATATACTCTAAAGAGGTTTTTTCGTAAATATCTTTACTCCGAAAAAAAATCAGCGCAGACCATATCCTGCCAATCCTCTATCTGATCCCGGTAGAGATCAACCCCGGACTCCATGCCGCATGACCTGCAGACAACCCTGGCATTGTGTCAGCGGCCGCTGATCTCCGCTTTTG
>JAGHCC010000019.1 GCA_021160685.1 Desulfobulbaceae bacterium
TCATCATCCCACTGACCATAGCTCCGACGGAAAGGGGCATCAGCAGGCGCCGGTGATTCAGGCCTGCCTTTTCAGCCACCGACATGGTTACAGGAATAAAAATGGCAATTGTCGCCGTTGAGCTCACAAAAGAACCCAGTAGTCCAGCCGCGACCATGAGCATGATCATGAGTCGAGTTTCACTTGTCCCTCCGTACCGAATGATTAATTCTCCGACTTTCCTGGCAATACCCGTATACACAACGGCCTCGCCGATGATGAACATGGAAATGACAATCATCACCACGGGATCGGAAAAGCCTGCCAGGGATTCACGAACAGTGAGAACACCGCTCAACATCATCGCCAGTACCACCAGCAGAGCAACCAGATCGTTTCTGATGCCGTTGGTGACAAACATCACCGCTGCTGTCAGCAAGGTGGCAAAGACAATAAAAATGTCAGGGTTCATTGCGTATTTTTTAAGGAATTTTTTTACTCTAAAATGAGAATGACAAGAAATCGCTTTTCAGCATTCCGGCTGAAAGAGAATGATGAGATGATTCACTTCAATATGCAAGCTTTCTTTTCAATGCAGGCTCGACGAAAATTTGGAACAGTTCACCATTGCCCTGAATGTGTACCCTGAAGGGCATGAATCTCAGCAGGCCAGTGAACTTAGCAAGCCTATGTAAGTCGGCCTCATCACGCACAGATGGGGTGCTGGTGAACTCTTACGAAAAATCAAAAAAATCATAGAGTTTGTAGTTGACGTTAAACAATCCATACAACATACTGTTTGTCCGTCCGGGCAATATCTGCCGGACCCGATGGGTGAACCCATGGAAGCAAATGAAATATATGAATTTTCGGCCCACATTATCGACAACTGTCTCAAAGGAGTTCACGCGTACCTTGATACGATTTTCAGGAATAAATAAATTTTCGATCAGCCTTCTGTTTATCCTGTGCCTGACTGCGGTTTCCCAATGTGTGTACGCACAGGATGATGCATCGGGGGCGAATGCGTCTGTTCAAAAAAAGCTGGTCATGACCCAGGCAGTCATGTGCGAGGGGGTAAAAGACTATGCACCACAGAATCCAGCCGTTGTTTTTTCCATCGCCATCGGCAAGGTATTTTGTTTCACTTTCTTTCCTTCAGTGCCCCAAAATATGTATATCTCTCACAGCTGGTACCGGAGAGACCAACTGATCACCACAAAGAAGTTGTCGCTCAATACGCCGAAATGGTTAACCTTCAGCTCGATTCATTTGCGAGAGGCCGACAAGGGACCGTGGCGGGTTGAGATTAAGGACAACAAGAGCAAGATTATTAAAATTATGAGATTCAGCATCACGGATTAAATTTGAAAATGAGCACATTTTTCTCACAGCTCGTATCCATCAAGTGGCAGGATATTATCGACATCCTGGTGGTCAGCTATTTTCTTTTTCGCCTGTATGTCCTTTTTCGGGGTACATATGTTCTCCGGGTGATCACCGGCATCGGATTTCTGTGGGTCTTTCAGCTGATAGCCGCCTACCTGGGCCTGATCATTACAACGTGGGCCATGCAGGGCATCATCGCTTTTCTTGCCATCATCATCATTATCGTATTCCGCAATGAAATCAAAAATGTCCTGCAGGCCAAGGATGTCAGGGCAATTCTCTGGGGGATCTCCCATAAAACATTTCTTGCCTCTGAAGAGATCATCACCAGCAGCGTGTATGCCCTCGCGCAGAAAAAGATAGGTGCGCTACTTGTGTTGCCGGCAAAAGATGATCTTCATGAAGTCGTCCAGGGAGGAATCCCCTGGCAGGGTGTTATCTCCAAGGAGATGATTTTAAGCATTTTTTGGCCCGACAACCCGGTCCACGACGGCGCGGCAATTGTCAGCGGAAAAAAAATTTCCGAGGTCGGGGCTATACTCCCCCTGTCCCGCAGCAGTGACATCCCCTCATCCTATGGAACCCGTCACAGGGCCGCCCTGGGCCTGTCTGAAAAAACAGATGCTTTGATCATCATCGTTTCCGAAGAAACCGGTCACGTGCTGGTTGCTAAAAACGGCGAAATTAAAGAGATCAACGACAAGCTGGAGTTTCAGAAAATACTGCAAGAACACAGCGGGGTATCGACAGACGATCAGGGAGTAAGACAGGGGGAATTTTTCAAGCTCGGCATTGCCGCTGCTGCAGTGATCATATTTATAACCGGTATATGGTTCAGTTTTTCGAGGGGGGTTGAGACCTTGGTTTCCCTGGAGGTTCCCATCGTGTACCAGAACAGGGATCCGGGGATGGAACTCATGGGCTCTTCACTCAACACCGTGAATGTACATCTGAGCGGTGCCGGAGCGCTGATTCGATCTATTAAGCCCAAACAGGTTAAGGTCAGGGTCAATTTGGACAAAGCTGTGGTCGGGCTCAACTCATTTACGCTTACTCAGGAGAACATTTCCCTGCCGCCAGGCATTATTTTAAAAAAGGTGGAACCGCAGGTCGTGGATGTGAGCCTCGATATTCCCATTAAAAAGAAACTGCCCATCCAGATCGACTGGGTCGGTAAACTGGCGGACCACTTGATTCTTGAATCAGCCAGTGTCGATCCGAAAAGAGTTTCCGTTATTGGCGGGAGTAAAATATTGAAACATATTAACACCATCTACACAGAGAAAGTTCCCTTGGGAAATATCGATAAATCAGGACGGCGATCGGTTAATCTGGTCCTGAATCCGGTATCTTTAAAGGCAATTCGGTCTTCAAACAGCCAACTCACCATCACATATATAGTCAAGAGCCGGGGAAAGATGGCTGAGAGATAAAATAGGAAGGACGGCCGATTTGAGTCCGACCGCCCTTTCTGTCTTGAAAGCAGGTCAGCTTGACGCTGCTTTAAGAAAAATAACTTAACATCCTTCGAGCATTTTTTTCTTTACAGGCTTATGAGCCTTGGTTTCATCTGGTACTTCCGCAGCATGTCCTTCAGCTTCAATGGCGGTTTCTTTCATTGAGGTGCCAGCCTCTTCTTTCGCCTTCTCCATTGTCGGCGCATGCTCTGTTACTGCGTGCTCCGTAACCGTTTCGGTCTTTGAAGACACTTCGGCTTTTTCCTCAGATTTGCCACAACCTCCGGCCATCAATGCGAATGCGAGTGAAATACTTACAATTCCAGATACGGCTAAACGTTTCATCATTTTTTCTCCATTATGTTTGTATTTAATTGAGCTGTTGTGTCAGCCATCATTTGCGAATTTGTCCAACGCGTATGGTATTTAAAATAGTCATAAACCGTAGGGGTGCCCCTTGTGGGGACCTTTTCCCTGGGTGGCAATCAAAAAAGGGCAACCACAAGGGTTGCCCCTACAGTCGAAACCATGGTCAAAACATGCCATGTAAATCAGATGTGCATAGCCGTAGATCAATATAAAAACGGGATATCCGCATATTTAAAAAGTTATTTAACATTTTTTTGAACAGGAAATGGTTTCAAGCGCTAAAGCGGCAGCCCGTTTCGA
>JAGHCC010000135.1 GCA_021160685.1 Desulfobulbaceae bacterium
ACTCGATCTTTCATGAAAAAAACTCCTGTATTAAGAGGCATTTTTATATTTCTGATTTTTACCCCTTTTGGTAACTACTCACGGGGGGAAAGCACTAAATTACCCTAATCACCGTAGCTGTAACTACTTGCAGGGTGCCGAAGATTTTCGTGAGCAGGCTGCGCAGCGTATGTGGTTATACGTAAGCCAGCCTGATCGCAGAAAGATTCAGTACCATGTGAGCAGTTACCCCTTTTGTTTCCCTTGAAATGAACAGATTCTTCCCCTGATGATCCCGTAAAAAATTATAATTCACCGCAAAGTCGCAGGTGGTGGGCCTGTGAAGATCAGAGGGTAACTAATTGTTTTTTATGAAAATTTTCTCTGTCTGCGTTTTTTCGTTAAAAAATGGTTTTTTTAACGAAGTCAGCAACACTGAACTATTCAGTCTCAGGGCCTTTTTGCCGGATGCGTCCATATCATTAAATACGGCTCTCATCAAGGATGAATATACCGCAGATCAGGACGTTGTTCACGGAATTTCGCGTTGGGATATTTTTTTATGATATTTTTGAAAAACTCTGTGGAATTTTTTGAAAAGGTTTGCCTATACTGAAAGCAGTACTGGAAATTTTACAATAGACATTCATCGCAACTATTGAAATGGGGCAGCAGAATTTGCCTAAACGCAATTAAGGGATAAGCACATGACACAGCAGACTGCTGCGGGAAACATCCTGCTTGAAACAGGAACAAACGAGCTTGAGGTCATTACCTTTTATCTGGAGTGGCTTGATCCGGCAACCGGGGACTCCATCAGGTCGGCTTACGGCATTAACGCGGCTAAGGTCAGGGAACTTGTCGCCATGCCCGGAGAGGTCACCGAGATTGTCAACAGTCCGTCATGCGTTCAAGGAGTTTTTTTATTACGAAACAGGACAATCCCTCTTGTCGATCTCTGTAAGTGGTTTGAATATGAACCAGTCCATAGCGAGAATGCAAGGAAATCATGGGTTGTTATTGTAGCCGAATTAAATGGCAAGCCTTTTGGCTTTGTTACCCATGGTGTCGACAAGGTCTACCGTGTCTCATGGTCGCAGATTGCGCCCCCTCCGGAACTGATTGCATCGTCCCAGAGCATAACAGGTATTTGCCAGGTTAACGACCAGTTGATCCAGATGATTGATTTTGAAAGGATCACGGCGGCCATTGATCCTTCCATGGTTCTCAAATCCAGCAAGGATAAGAAAGAAATTGAAGAAATAGAACAAAAATATCATCGATCGGTCGTTATTGCTGATGATTCAAGGGTTGTACTGACGCAATTAACAAGAACGCTGCAGGCCTCGGGGTTTAAAGTCATTCCCCATGGCGATGGTCAGGCGGCGTGGGAATTTCTTGAAGATTTACGCAATAAGGGAGAGCTGGAGAAAAAAGTACTTGCCATCATCAGTGATATTGAGATGCCGCGCATGGATGGCCACCATTTTTGTATGCAGGTTAGGAAACAGTCGGCCTATCAAAAAATTCCCTTTATTCTTTTTTCATCAATGATTAACAATGCCTTGCGGCGGAAGGGAGAAGCCGTGGGTGCCGATGACCAGATTACCAAGCCGGAGCTGGATCACTTGATTGATCGCCTCCAGGAATGTATCGACAAGCTCCGGGACCAGTGAGATTCATATGAACTCGTCAATGATCCGGTCATGGTCAACTCCATGTTTTCTGACATGCAAGTTCTGTCTCTTAATCATGGGGTGAAATGGCCAACATCTTCACCGTTCCCGCCCTGTGAATAATTACCAGGTTCTTTATAGGTTCTCAGGAATTCCAGAAATATTCGTGAAATTATCAGCTCAATTTTATCATTTTTTGTTACATGTTTCGGTTGACCACAGTAGCAAGATTGGCTAAAATGCGATTTTAAATCAAAAAATCAAAAAGTACCGGCCTGCGGGTGATTTAAAATTCGGCAAATTGCCCATTGTTTGAATTAATTTAAAATGGAGAGGAGTAGAAAAATGGCGGAAAAACATGATGAGGCTTTAATTCTCTGGTTTGATGACATCGGAATCGACGACGTCCCGCTGGTAGGCGGAAAGAACGCTTCACTTGGCGAGATGTATCAACACCTCACCGGTAAGGGTGTAGCCGTTCCCCACGGTTTTGCCATTACTGCCTATGCCTATCGCTACCTCTTGAAAGCGGCTGGTGTTGAAGATCATATTACCGATGTTCTCGCTGATCTGGATATCGAGGACATGCATAACCTGGCCGAGCGTGGTGAAAAATGTCGGAACATCATTCGCCATGCCAATTTTCCCGACGACCTGCGTGAAGCCATCATTGAGTCCTACCAGAAAATGGAAGCCGAGTATGGAGAAAATGTTGCAGTGGCTGTCCGCTCCTCCGCCACGGCCGAGGATCTGCCGGACGCTTCCTTTGCCGGTCAACAGGAGACTTACCTCAATATTCACGGCTACGAAAACATCATCGAGAATTGCCGCAAATGTTTTGCTTCTCTCTTCACCAACCGCGCTATCTCTTACCGTCAGCACCAGGGCTATGGCCAGTTTGACGTCTACCTTTCCATCACCATCCAGAAGATGGTTCGTTCCGACGCCGCCTCTTCCGGTGTCCTGTTTTCGATTGATACCGAGTCTGGTTTTGAGGATGCCGTTTTTATCACCGGCTCCTGGGGGTTAGGCGAAAATGTCGTCCAGGGCGCTGTGAATCCGGATGAGTACTATGTTTTTAAACCGACGTTGAAAGAAGGCAAACGGCCCATTGTCGGCAAAAGGGTAGGGTCCAAGGAAATCAAGATGATCTATGACAATGATCCCTCCACCGAGGAACCGGTCAAGAACATCGATACCACCGAGGAAGAACGCAAGTCCTACGTCATCAGCGATGATGAGATCCTCCAACTTGCCAAATGGGCCTGCATTATTGAGGACCATTACGGTAAGGGCATGGATATTGAGTGGGCCAAGGATGGCGACGGTGTTGATGTCGGTACCGGCAAGATGTTCATTGTCCAGGCTCGTCCCGAGACTGTCCACTCTCAGGCCAACAAAAGTGTCATGGAGACCTATAAACTGCTGGAGAAGGGTGATGTTGTTGCCGAAGGGTTGGCAGTGGGGACCAAGATCGGCCAGGGTGTTGCCCACTGCATTGACGATGTCAAGGATATCTCCACCTTTAAGAAGGGTGAAGTTCTGGTTACCGACATGACCGATCCGGACTGGGAGCCGATCATGAAGATTGCCGGCGCCATCATCACCAATCGAGGCGGCCGGACCTGCCATGCCGCTATCATCTCCCGTGAGCTGGGCATCCCCTGTGTTATCGGCACCGGTGACGGCTCCGAGAAGATCACGAACGGTCAGGAAATCACTGCATCCTCGGCCGAAGGTGAGACAGGCTATGTTTATGACGGCCTGCTTAAGTTTGAGATCGAAAAAACTGATCTTGACAACATGCCCGCCACCAAGACCAAGATCATGATGAATCTGGCCATCCCGGAAAAGGCCTTTACCGAGAGCCAGATCCCCAATGATGGTGTTGGCTTGGCTCGTTTGGAGTTTATCATTAACTCCCACATCAGCCTTCATCCACTGGCCTTGGTCAACTATGAGGAGCTTAAGATCTCCGATGACCCGGAGAAGCAGGAGATTGTGGCCAAGATTGATGCCAAAACCGGGGCCTATACCGATAAGAAGCAGTTCTTCGTCGACAAGATCGCCGAGGGTGTTGGCCGTATTGCTGCCGGCTTTTATCCCAATGATGTCATCGTTCGACTGTCTGATTTCAAGAGTAACGAGTATGCCAACCTGGCAGGCGGTACTTTGTATGAACCGGACGAGGAGAATCCGATGATCGGTTGGCGCGGTGCCTCGCGCTACTACGACCCCAAGTATCGTCCCGCCTTTGAGCTGGAGTGCGAGGGTCTACTCAAGGCACGTAACGAAATGGGCCTTAACAATATCAAGCTGATGGTACCCTTCTGCCGCACACCGGAAGAGGGTAAGAAGGTTATCGAGGTCATGCGCGAGTGCGGCCTGGTTCAGGGTGAGAACGGCCTGGAACTCTACGTCATGTGCGAGATTCCCAGTAATGTCATCTCCGCTGATGCATTCGCCGATATTTTCGACGGCTTCTCCATCGGCTCCAACGATCTCACCCAGCTCACCTACGGTCTCGACCGTGACTCCGGCATCCTTGCTGGTATCGCTGACGAGCGTGATGAATCGGTGAAAGAGATGATTCGCATGGTGATCAAGACGGCCCAGCGTCGCAAGAAAAAGATCGGTATCTGCGGTCAGGGCCCCTCTGACTTTCCCGAGTTTGCTACCTTCCTGGTGGAACTGGGTATCGACTCCATGTCGTTAATTCCTGACACCGCCATCAAGACCCGTCTGGCGGTTCACGAAAAAGAAAAAGAAATGGGAATCGCTCCCTGATTTATTTGTGATGTACGTTCATTAAGTGTGAAAAAGGGGTTGATGGCATGATTTTGTCTTCAACCTCTTTTGTCGTAAAGAAGTGAACAGGATGCCGTCGTGCTGAAGGCACAAAGGCAAAAACAGGTACCACGAATAGACACGAATGCACCCTAATTTTTTTATCCGTATTTATTGGTGTTCATTCGTGGTTTAAAAAAATACTGCTGATTTCAGATAAGTACAAATCTGAGAGATAAATTTTTCTACAAGAACATATAAGAATCTCATGGCACATATCCTTATCATTGACGACGAAGAACAGATCAGGACACTCCTGCGTAATCTGCTGGAACGGGAAGGATATAGGATTTCCGAGGCGGGAGACGGTCTGGCAGCACTGAATTGCCAGCAGGAAGATCCGGCTGATTTAATCATTACAGATATTTATATGCCTGAAAAGGAAGGTCTGGAGACGATCAATGAATTTCGGCGTCGGTTTCCCGAAG
>JAGHCC010000382.1 GCA_021160685.1 Desulfobulbaceae bacterium
GGCTACAAATGTAAGATTCTATTTGCAAATAAGCCCTGTTCTTTCTCTGAAGGAATGGGGCTTTTTTTATTTTTTATCACTTTAATTGAAAGGAGAAATGAGATGAAGAAAACAATGATTGGCATGGCCGCCCTGGCCATGCTGGCCGGAACGGTGACTTTTGCCGGCGGTGCGACTCTTGAGGATCAGCTCCATGAGCTGATGGCGCAGAACAAACGTCTTACGGAGCGTATTGTAAATCTTGAGAAGGAGGTGAACAGGCAGGGAGAAGAACAGATTCTAGTTAAAGAGAGATCAGCCACCTTTGCTCCGATCCAGAAAGACAAAGCTCTCACGGATCGCATGCAACGACTGGAAGAACAGGTGGCCAGACAGCGCGGCGAGGAAGGTGAGGAAGAAGGATCCTTCCTGCAGGCTATTAACGATCATGTGGAGTTGAGCGGCTTGGTCGAGGTGGAGGTTGCCTCCTGGAGTGTTGACGACAAGGGTTTTTTTGAAGATGACGATGGTAGTGATATTTCTCTTGCCACGGTGGAAGTCGGTATTGACGCCCAGATCTCGGAATGGTCCAGCGCCCATGTCTTGTTGCTGTATGAGGAGGGCGAAGAGGATGATCATGTCATTATTGATGAAGGAACCATTACCTTGGGAAATATGGACAAATTTCCTCTCTATCTCTCCGCCGGTAAGATGTACGTGCCCTTTGGCTCTTTTGAAACCAACATGATCTCCGATCCTCTCACCCTGGAGATGGGCGAGACCCGCGACACCTCCATTCTCTTCGGTTTTGAGTCCGGCTCCTTTCGCGGTTCACTTTATGCTTTTAACGGCGATATCAACGAGGAGGGGGAAGATAATGACATCGATACTTATGGCGCCAGCCTGGGTTATATTTATGTCAATGATAACATAAGTGTTGATGTGACTTTTGATTATATCAGCAATATCGCAGATACGGACGGGATTGGCGATTATCTTCAAGATGGCGGGATTGATGAAATTGATGACTATGTGGATGGCATTACCTTCCATAGTCACATCACGATGGGCCATTTTACCCTGATCGGCGAGTATCTGACGGCCCTTGATGACTTTGAGAACACGGAAATTGCTTTTAAAGGCGACGGGGCCGAACCAGAGTCATGGAATATTGAGCTTGGCTACACCACCGAGCTTTTCAGTCGTGAGACGACCTTCGCCCTTGGTTACCAGGGTACGGATGAGTCCGTTGAGCTTGGCCTGCCTGAGGAACTCTATATCGGCGCCATCAGCATGGAGATCTTTGACCATACCTTTCTGGCCTTTGAGTATTTCCATGCCGAGGATTATGACACCAGCGACGGCGGCACTGATGATGATGCCGATGTGGCCACCATGCAACTTGCCGTTGAGTTTTGATAATCTTATAAAACAAGATTGAACCACTGAGACCACAGAGTTCACAGGGTAATTTGTGCAATCAATAAATTATTTTGTGATCTCTGTGCTGAGAACAAGATTTTTTATAATTGTTCAGCGAAACAACTGGGGACCGGCATTTATTTTAAAAGTAATATAAAGACGATTATATCGGCATTCTTGCCGGCAAGATAGATCTGCAAAGCCTCTGCCTTAGGAAAACGCTCTTTTGACGCCCTTGAAGGAACAGGTCGACTTGTGCCGACCTCTCATTCATCTTACCCTTAATAACTGAATAGAACTCCTGCCTTTTTTAGTCAGATCGACCAAGATTGCCCTTGACACACAATTAAGGACAGGGTAATTGTTTTCAAAAGTGTGCTTTTGATCCTAATTGCGCTCAATTTCCTATCACTACCACCATCACCTATTTTTTTAAAATCGAATGAGGAGAGATTGTTATGGCAAAGAAGAGTTCAAAGGTCCTTTTGTTCTCAAAGCTGTTTTGTTGCTTTTTAATTGTAGCTTTGACTGCCGGTTGTGCTGGTCAGCAGACGACTACTCAGAAAACAGAAGCACCCTTTAGTCCTGTTGATCTTAATCCCAAGATTCAATCAGGTAAAATGATACAGAGTGTGGACACTGTAGCCGTCATTCTTGACGCCTCTGCCACTATGCTGGATTCTTACAAGGGACAGTCCAAGTTTGATCTCGCCAAGACAGTAGTCTGCCGCATGAATCAAACAATGCCTGATCTCCAGTTAACAGCAGCGATGAGAAATTTTGGCAGTAGAAATACCAGCTCTGCCTACGAAGCTGCTCCATTTATTCTCGGTTCATCTGCATACTCGGAGGCAGAATTTGGCCAAGCCGTGAAAGGTGCCAAAAACCTTCAAGGCGGAAGCCCTTTGGATCTCGCTATAGATGCGACCACTGAAGACCTGGCTGCGATACAGGGTAAAACTGCAGTTTTGATTTTTAGTGACGGAGTCGCCATGAAAAGCGCTTCCGTTCAGAAAGCTGCTGAAAACATGAAAAGTAAACTTGGCGACAAGGTCTGCATATATACGGTGCAGGTTGGAGATGATGCCAAAGGAAAAGCTCTCCTGGAAGCGGTTGCCCAGATAGGCCAGTGCGGTTCTGCAATGAATGCGGATTCCATTTCTTCCAGTGCAGCTATGGCTGATTTTGTCGAAAGCGTATTTTTGATGGCTGCTCCCGCTCCATTAGACAGCGATGGCGACGGTGTGCCGGACTCCATTGACCAGTGCCCCAATACTCCCAAGGGCGCTACTGTTGATGCCAGAGGTTGCTGGGCCTACATGTCATTCATGTTGTTTGATTTTGACAGTGCCGTTATTAAGGCTGAAGCCGAGACTGCCCTGCAAGAGGCTGTAAAGGTTGCGGGAATGCATCCTGACCTGAAGGTGGAAATCCAAGGCCATACTGATAACATCGGTGCAGCCGAATACAATATGGCGCTTTCGAAAAGACGTGCCCAGGCAGTCAGGGATTACCTGGCAGCTGCAGGGGTAGATTCCCGTCGCATGACAGTCGAGGGATTTGGTTCGACAATGCCCGTTGCTCCTAACGATACGGAAGAAAATAGAGCCAGAAATCGGAGAGTAGAATTTAAACCAATGGATTAGATTTTTTCTGCTCTTTAAAGCAGTAGACTGAACGATAATGGGGCTGGCCTGATCCTTGGGCCAGCCCCATTTTATTTATTGAGCATCTATTTTGCCGCCCCGGCATCTTCTGTTGCTCAGGCTGGGGAAAAGGGAAGTGGTCACGGGCACCGCATCTTTGCACGATCGCTACTGCCCGCATCGTAATGCTATAGCGGCCAGTAGTGCTTGCACAAATCTGCGGCACTCGTGACCACTTACAAATTTTACCTTGTCATTTCAAACTGGCATACCACCCGTGATTGGTTACGGGAAAAATCATGATTGTTGATATACTTGGCACTGAGTCTCTGGGTGTTCGCGGCATGTCATGCCTGATCACTGTTGGCCAACGACGCATCCTGATTGATCCGGGACTTGCCCTGGGATACCGGCGACACGGCCTTCTTCCCCATCCCCGCCAGGTCGCGATTGGGGTGAAAATCAGACAGACTATTTTGCAGGCCATGGAAAGTGCCACGGATGTCGTCTTCAGTCATTTTCATGGCGATCATGTGCCCCTGCTGCGGGCAAATCCCTACCAGCTTTCATTTCAACAGCTTCCCTCAAGGTTCCCGGATCTGCGTTGCTGGAGTTTATACTCTTCAGGGGGGAAATATTTGGAAGATCTCTCTCCCCGTATGCATCGCCGTGCCCTGGATCTGGCTGAACTGCTGGGGCCAAATATGAAAACGGCGGACTGCTCGGATGGTCCCCTGTGTTTTTCCGGACCCGTCCCCCACGGGCTGCCGGGATCAAGATTCGGCAGCGTCATGATGACACGCATCGAGATGGACGGACAGGTGTTTGTCCATGCCTCGGATATTCAGCTTCTGGATGAGATGACAATAGAAAAGATTCTTCTATGGAATCCGGATATCGTCTTTACTGCGGGCCCTCCTCTTTATCTCCAGGCTCTGACCGGCCCGTTGCGCAGGAAGGCCTGGAAAAACGGCCTTTGCCTGGCCCGGAATGTGGGCACTCTTATCGTTGACCATCACTTGCTACGTTCGACCATGGGACTTGTCTGGCTGGACAGAATCAGCCAGGCCGCAGGGAAAAAGATATATTGCGCGGCTGATTTCATGAACAAACCCCGTCATCTGCTTGAAGCCCGGCGGACAGAGCTTTATCAGGAAACGCCGGTGGCGGAAAATTGGCACGAGAATTATGAAAAGGGCAGGTCTTTCCCGCCTTCTTTGAGGAAATAAATGGAAAAATTGAATGATATTGAAATTCGCGTTCTCGGCTGTTTGCTGGAAAAGGAAATGGCCACTCCCGATCTTTATCCACTCTCCCTGAATGCTTTGAAAAATGGCTGCAATCAAAAGACAAACCGTTTTCCCGTTGTCAGCTATGACGAGGAGATTCTGCTTCAAGCCCTGGGCCTGTTAAGGGAAAAACAGCTGGTTCTCCAGATCGCCGATCGGGTTTTTAAATTTGAGCAGCTTTTTTCAAAAAATTACTCACTCCTAAACAAAGAGTCTGCCGTGTTCTGTGTCTTGTTTCTGCGCGGCCCCCAGACCGTTGGTGAGATTCGCGGCCGTAGCGGAAGACTTTATGACTTTGATGATCTGGGCGAAGTGGCACGGACGCTGGAAAATTTGATTGAGTTGGAATACGTCAAAAAACTTTCTCGGCAGCCGGGCCGCAAGGAGTGCCGTTATATTCATCTCTTTGGCGATGAAGTTGAGATTGTTAACCGAGCGGATGACGCAGGCGAAGAAAGAGTTGTAAGACCTGCGGCAGAGGGCAGTGGCCGGTTGATCTCTCTTGAAGAGGATGTCAAGCGGGTGCAGGAGGAATTGGCCGCATTGCAGCAGGATTTTGCGGCTTTCAAAAAGGAATTTGAATAGACGGCAGAAGAGCCAGGAAGATAAGAGGAGTTACATGTGTCAGGGTTTACTCCGGGAGCAAGCTCTGATGAATTTTTTTCACTCTAATTGATGATAAAGTTCACGCAGTCGAGACCGGTATTGCCGTTTGCGCTGTCATAGGCATAGACCGTGACCTGGTAAACGCCTTTTTTGTCAGCCTTGACCGTACCGGAAAACTGGCTCGGCTTCCCGCTGTAGGCCATATTGATTTCACCAACCGGAGCGCCGTTAAAAGAGACCAGACCCTTTACCTCGAATTTGTCGGAATTCCACATGCCGCCTGGCATGATAGGGCAGCCTCACATCATGGTCAGGTTGGCCTGGACTTGGACATCCTGAGCTCCTGTTAACTTGATGTGATTTGAAGGGGCCTGGATGTCC
Organism: Desulfobulbaceae bacterium; assembly: GCA_021160685.1. Lineage (GTDB taxonomy): Bacteria > Desulfobacterota > Desulfobulbia > Desulfobulbales > SURF-16 > JAGHCC01. Next base: position 5,324 of record JAGHCC010000382.1, read on the forward strand.
ACAACAAAACCGGGAATTTCAAGAACCCAGCCATCACCGCCGGTGATATTCTTGCCCGGCATGACCCATTGGGTGGCGGACACGCGGTTGGCAGCCTGGCGCTGACTCAATGGTCCGAAGGCAGTTACTTCCACCAGGGTGGGTCGGTCAATATCGATGGTGGTGGTGAAGTTTGCTGTTTTGGCGTTGGTGATTGCCGTGCCCCTCGTCAGCGGGGTGTTCATGATCAGCTTGGTGTTGCCGGTCCCGCCCGAGGTGACTCCTTTTGCCAGGGTTTCTCCGGTGTCCGCATCTTTCAGGATGACCAGGGCGCCACCCATGCTGGTACCCAGAAATTTGGCATCCTTGGTTTTGACGCTGATCTTGATGTTTGTCGGCATGGCCATGACGGCAGCCGATGTAAAGATCATGGTCAGGAAGAAAAGTAGACTGATTTTTCCTTTCATTTTTGTCACCCTCCTTTTTTTGAAGTTATGTTTGGGCAAGCCCCATGCCCTCCAACTGTTTCGTTCTTGATTGTATTTAAATTATTTTTGTAGAAGTTGTCGCCTCATTACCGCATATTTTTTACCCTGAACCCTGAACCCTGAACCCTGAACCCTGAACCCTGAACCC
>JAGHCC010000362.1 GCA_021160685.1 Desulfobulbaceae bacterium
TATTGATGGACTCGTAAAAAGTCAAAACTAAACGCAAAGCCGCAAAGTTCGCAGCAACTCAATAATCAGAGGCCGATTCCCGATTGTTTCGCTGAATAATTACCAAAAAGAATAAATACTTTGAACACTCTTGACAAAAAAACAATGCACGGGTAAAGCATGAAAAATTTTTCTTTAGTTCATTAACTGTAAAATTAAGGTAACTATCTCAGGTGGAGTCACCAAATTGGCCTGACCACCGTTCCGTAACTATTCAAGAGTGCACCCCAAGGACTCCCGAAGTCGGTCTATGCCCCTGTTTTTAGGGGGGGGGTGCTTATCTCCTGCGTGGCGCTCCTGAATAGTTGCAAAATAAGGACATTAAATTTCCAGGACCTGACTTCAATATAGAGTAACTAAATTAATGGTTTTGAAAAAATACCCACTGGCATGATGTGACACTGAGCTGAATCAGAAACATTCAGCTGCTGACGACAGTTTGGCTATTTTTATACGAAACCGACATTTTAAATACGGTTGCCACCCGGGCATAAATCAGCCTGCGAGGAAGGGCTGCATCCCGAGGGAATCAACCGGCAGAGAAGGGAGAGAAACGGTATGAGCGAGGAAAGTATTTTTGGGCAAAAAGCAAAAAAATTGTACAAGGCCCTCTGTCAATCCGAATGGAATGCCATGGTTGCGGGAATCATTGTCGGCATGCTCAGTGTGCTTATCATGGCCTGGTGGCGACCTTGGGGCGCAGTGGGAGCCATCCGAAACTGGGGTGACTGGATCATGTATGGCGTCACCACTCTGGTGGGATCCGATGTTGGTATTTTCGCCTTTTATGAGGATGCGCCAAAATCCATCCTGATCAGTTCAGGATCCGTGATCGGCATCGGTTTTGTCGGCGGCGCCTTTATCTCAGCCTGCCTGGGCCATGATTTCGCCATCCGTATTCCACCGCGCCTTGAACTGGTTAAAGGACTTATTGCCGGTATCCTGATGGGAATCGGCTCCACCCTGGCCGGCGGCTGTAACGTCGGCGGTATGTACAATGCCATTGGCAACCTGTCCGCCAATGGTTTCACCATGTGGTTCGGTCTCGTCATCGGTGTTCTTGCCGGTCTCAAATACATCTACTGGGAAATGGAGGCCATCACCTGGGGCAGCAGTGGCGCCAAGACAATTGATTTCCCTAACGGTGTAAGGACAATGCTTGGTATTGTTGCCCTCATCGCCCTGATTGCCGGCGCCTATATTTATGCCGGCAATGAAGACAGCGATTATATTGCTTCCCTTTCCGGCATTCTCATGCTGGCCGCCGCTCTGGGTTACACCATGCAGCGGGGCCGCTGGTGCATGGTTCAGGGTTTCCGCGAGCCGCACATGACCGGTGACTGTACCCTGGCCAAGTCTGTTGCTCTGAGTATCTTTATTGTTGCCGTAGGCGCGACCGTACTGAAATATTCCGTGCCCATGCGGGCCGATGGTGAAGCTGTGCTGGCCCCCATCAATTATGTTCGCGGCACCTTTGGCTGGGGCAGCATTGTCGGTGGCGCCATTTTCGGCTTCGGCGCCATGATGGCCGGTGGTTGCGGTTCCGGAGCCCTCTGGCGCGTGGGCGAGGGCCAGGTTAAACTTTGGGTTACTGTACTTACCTTCGGCCTCTCAAACTCCATCATGACAGGCTGGTTCAAAGATAATGATTTCGAGGCGGACGGCTTCCTCGGCAAGTATGTCTATATCCCGGATACCCTGGGCTATGGCGTCACGCTGCTCATGATTGGGGCTATTATGATCCTCTGGTATCTAATTGTTGACTGGAATGAAGATTCAAACAAGCTTATTATTGACATGTAAGATACAGACCAAATCAAATGGCTGATCTTAGCTGAAAATTGTTTAAAAAACAAAAAACGCATTTCCCGACCCGGTTTGGAAATGCGTTTTTTTATTTTCAACAGGTTACAGGCGCTGAGGTAAAAAAAAAGAGGAGGATAACCCTTTGCCCCTCTGTCCCTTCTTTTAACCTTGACTAAGGGCTGCAAGCAAGGCATTGTAAAATAATGCAAAATCAAGTCAACGGCCTTGACCGGCATATCCATCACTCTCCCGACCAACTCCTGGCCGACGATGAAATTATTGTCATTGTCGATGACGATAATGCTATTCGTGAACCTTTAACATTCTACTTCAGAGAGCATGGGTTTACTGTAGAGGAAAGCTCTTCCGCCCAGAATCTCCGGGAAACTCTTACCTGCCGCCAGGTTGCCCTCATTTTACTTGACATCAAACTTCCCGACGCGGATGGCGCCTCACTGATTCCTGAAATTCTCGCCACTCATCCTGATGTGGCAATCGTCATGCTCTCCGGCGTGGGAGACATAAATGTGGCCATTGACTGTATCCGCAATGGAGCAGATGATTACATCACCAAGCCGGTCCAGTTTAATGAAATTCTCCTCATCGTCCGCAAGGCACTGGATAAACGCCGCCTGATTCTCGAAAATCGCCTCTATCAGCAAAATCTGGAGGAAGCCCATTTCCGCATTCGATTCATGCACCAGCTTTCCCTTAAAATGAACTCGGTTTACCTGAGCACCAATGAACTTGATGAGGTTCTGAAGGCCATTCTTGTCGGCATCACGGCCAAAGAAGGGTTGCGCTTCAACCGGGCCTTTCTTGCCATGTTTGATGAAACTGGAGAAAATCTCACGGGACGGTTGGGAATTGGACCGAACTGCAGGGAAGAGGCGGATCGGGTCTGGTCAGAAATGCAGGCCAGGGAGTTACAATTTATTGATATCGTTAATAATCTCCCCTCTTCCTGCGACCTCGTCGATGGGGAGGTAAGCCGTATTATTCAATCCCTTAAAATACCGGCCACGGAAACGGACCATATTCTTCTTCAGGCGGCCCAACAACGTAAAAGCCTGAATGTAATCAAGGGCAAAAGCACTGTTCCTGTTCCTGAAAATTTAATTTCATTACTGCATGAAGACAGCTTTGTGATCGTGCCTCTGTATTCACCAGGCCGTACCCTTGGTGTCATCATTGCCGACAATTATGTCACCCGCAAGCCGATCTCCGCCGGCCATATCAATGTTCTTGAACTTTTTGCCAGTCAGGCCAGCCTTGCCATTGAACATAGTCATCTGTATATGGACATGCAGAAAAAGATCAAAGAGCTGGAAAACCTCAATCGAGAACTTGACAAAAACAAGGATTTACTGGTTGAAGCCGAACGGCTGTCGGCCCTTGGCCACATGTCCGCCCAGATGGTACATCTGATCCGCAATCCCATCACCTCCATTGGTGGTCTTTCCAGGATTCTTTCCCGGAAAATTGAGGATGAAGGGATGAAAAAATATTTTAACGCGATGACCAAGGAGACCTCCAGGCTCGAAAAAACGCTGGAAGAGCTTTTTGGCTTTGTTAAGGAGCTGGATTTCAAGAAAAAAAACAACCTCCTTTATCCTGTCATTAAAAATTCCCTTATGCTTGTTCAGAGCAATCTGCAAAAACAGAACATTTCCCTGGAGCTCGACCTTATCGAGCCTGATCCGATTATTCGTATGGACAGCCGCCAGATCAGCCAGATGTTTCTTCATCTGATAAAAAACAGTATTGAGGCCATGGCAAACGGTGGTAAGCTGCGTATTAGTTCAAAAATCGAGGAGGACTGGGCTCTGATATCCATCAAAGATACGGGTCCCGGTCTGTCGACGTTCCATCTGCACAAGGCCAAAGATCCATTTTTCACGACAAAAACATTTGGAACCGGTATGGGGCTGGCCATGGTAGAACGTCTCCTCACAGCCCATGGCGGCCGCTTTAAACTGAAACGCCTGGAAACAGGCCTTGAAGTCGTGGTCAAATTGCCGTTAGCGGATAAAAAATCCGCCAATGACAGTTTAGGGCCTGTGCAAAAATAAGGGCTTACAGTCCCTAAGCCAAATTTCCTATATTTTGAAAATCGACAGTCTCTTTACACTAAAAGGGTTTACAGCGGCAGATACGCTTTCACGCTCTGGACCGAAGCAAACCACCAGTGGGCTCGAAAAGCTGAATCTTTCTCCAGGCTCTCTGGTGAAAGCCAGAGTCATTGATTTTTCCGCTGACGGCCGGGTTCTCCTTGAAATTGAAGGAAAAATCGTTACGGCCTCGAGCCGGACTGCGCTGCCAAAAGGAAATCTCCTGCTGGAGGTCCAACAGGGGGGCGACAATCCTGTCCTGAGTCCGGCCGGGAAACAGGCAGCGGTGCAAAATTTTTTACAATCTTTTCTGGGATCCGGCACCGGGCCGCATAACGCGGTCAAACTCTTAAACCAGATGACAGGTCTCCACTCCTCTCAAACTGGTGGCAAGACGGACCAGTCCCTCACTAACCTTCTGCGAACCATCAACGCTATCACCATTGACGGCAGCGGTGACATCAGCAAAATACTGCAGACGGAAGCGGCAATTTCCCCGCAATCAGCCACTTTCCTGCCCAAACTTCTGCAAAAATTCCTTGAAAAGGGTAGCGGCCGCACAGAGGCGTCTTCCCTGACCGCAAACGAATCTAGTGGTCTGAAAAAACTGGCTCACATTCTTGAGATGCTGAGGGAAGTCAATGACCAGCCAGTCTCCGGAAAACAGTCTGATTTTTCTTTCTTCCCCTGTTTCTTTGCCGGCGACTCAGGCTGGGGCCAGTGGCTTTTCCGTAAGAATGAAGAAAAAGGGCAGCAAAAAGAGCAGGACTACAGTCTCTCGTTTTTTCTTGAGATGAGCCGCATCGGAAATCTGCATTGCCAGGTTCGTGTTCAAGGTCAAACCGTTCAGGGAGATTTTTTTGTCGATTCCGAAAAAATCAGCACCCATATCCGTCAAGCTCTTTCGGAATTGACGGATCTTCTCAACAATCTTGGCTATTCTCCTGTTTCATTTTCCTGTGAGTTCAAACAAACCTCCATGATGCAGGAGTTAAAAGAGTCTCTCCAGTCCCTGGCTGGGATGGAGATGTCGATTGTGGATCTCCGGGCCTAAGGAGTCGTCCGGAAATAACTTGAACATCTCGCATCTCATATTCAGGCCATCTTTGGCCGCTATTCAATCACA
>JAGHCC010000414.1 GCA_021160685.1 Desulfobulbaceae bacterium
GGCAGGGATGATAACAAACCCACGGGACTTACCGGCGCCAGCGGCGCGCTGGCAGTTTGGGGAAAAGTCATGCAGTCCCTGCATGCGGAGCCCCTTGATCTCCTGGAACCACCCGGTATTGAGTGGGCCTGGGTGGACCCGGAAACCCTTGAGATGTCAGGCCGTTTTCACTATAAAAAAGTAAAGTTGCCCTTTATTGCCGGCAGCATCCCAAAGCAAAGCACTGTAACGCCATTTCCGGTTCCGGAAAAAAAGAAGAAGGGTCCAGGTTTCCTGGACAGGATCCGCGATTGGTTTCGTTGAGAAAAGAGGAAGAAGAAAATTGACGCAAAGAAAAAAAATACATCATTGGCGATTTTTAGCTGTTATTTTGTCCATGCTGATCGCAAACTTTTTGCTGAACGGTTGTGCTGGGAAGAAAGAAATCGTTCCTTTGTCTCCGGTTGAGGAGCGCATTGAGAAGAGTCCCTCTGTCAGCGCCAGCCTGCTTGAGAGCGCTGAACAGGCTCTGCGTTCAGGTCAATTTAATCAGGCCGAGATGTTTCTGGAACGGGCTCTCCGGCTTGAACCGCGCAATGGAGAACTCTGGTACGCCATGGGCCAGGTGAAATTTGAACAGAATCATCATGCCCAGGCCGTGCAGTTCTGTCTGAAGTCGAACAGCCTGGCTGGGAAAGACCCTCTGCTCATTCACAAAAACTGGATTTTAATGGAAAGTGCCTATCTGCAAATGGGTGAAACAGAGAAGGCGGCGTGGGCGCGGAGGCATTATCTGGGGAGTCCGTGATGTTTAACGCCGAGGACTTCGATGTTCGATGATGTTGTACTGCGTCATCTTCCGGTAAACGGTCATCCGTGACAAATTGAGATCTTGGGCGGCCTGAGTTTTATTCCAGTTGGCCGCGATCAGGGCGGAAACGACTTTTTTTCGTTCATTGACGGCAACCGTATCGGAAATTTTAATATTTTGGGAAAGATGCTCGGGGATATCGATTTGTCTAGTGCAGTGAAGAGGAAGGTTGATGTAGATCGACTCGATAAAATTTTTCAATTCCCTGATGTTGCCCGGCCAGTTATATCGGTAGAGCAGATGGCTTGCCTGCGGAGTGAAACCGATAATTTCATGGTTGAATTTTTTGTTGAAGCGAGCAATAAAGTGCTGGGCCAAATCGTCGATATCTTCCTTATGTTCACGCAGGGGAGGCAGGCTGACCCGGGCCACGTTGAGGCGGTAGTAAAGGTCTTTTCGAAACCTGTTCTGCCTGATCAGCCGTTCCGGATCCTGGTTGGTTGAAGCTATAATTCTGACATCAACGGAGATGGGATGGTGACCGCCAATCCGGTAGACCTCCTGGTTTTCAATGATCCGCAATAATTTTGCCTGGGCGACCATGTTCATTTCGCATATTTCATCAAGAAAAAGCGTTCCGTTATCAGCCCGTTCAAATTTTCCCTTCTTTGTCTGCTGGGCACCGGTGAAAGAGCCTTTTTCGTAACCGAATAATTCGCTTTCCACCAGTCCGTCGGGCAGAGCTGTCGAGTTCACCTTAATAAACGGTTTTTGCCGGCGTGGGCTTTGTTGTTGAATTAATTCCGCCGCCACTTCTTTGCCGGTTCCGGTTTCTCCGGTGATCAGAACCGTGCTTTCAGTCATGGCCACTCTGGTCAGATACTGCTTGAGTTGCTGCATGGGCAGACTGTCACCGACCATGCGGGCTTGGATGGCCGGCTCCGGGAGATTGTTTTGGCCGTTAAGCTGGTTTTGGATACGCGCCACAAGTTCCGCCGGCTGACAATCCAGTTGAAGAAAATCATGAACACCAGCCCTGAGCGCGGCGATGATCATTTTTTCGTTGCTGTATTTGGCAAGAAACAGGATCGGCAGTACCGATGATAACTTTCTGATTTTTTTTACCAGTTGAAACGATCCATCAGGACTGCGGCTGGAGGAGAGACAAATGACAAGATCAGGAGAGTGATCATGGAGATAATTGAGGGTGTTCGAGCTGGACAGGGTGACGGGTTGGTGAACTCCGAAAGTTTTAAGGTTCGAAGCAACACACTGTCTTTGTTTTTCATTCCCATCAGAGATAAGAATGTGGGCATATTTCATTGACTGTTCCTTTTGTGTACCTTAACTGACAGTCCTGCAACGAATTTAACATAAGGATATTATCATAGAACTATTTGAAAATTCAATAAATTTCTTTATTATTTATGTCGTTACAGAAGGAAGTGTTGCTTTTCGGAGACAGATTTTTGTATCTTAGGGTTAGCGGATAAATTAAAAAAAACCGCAACTATTCAGCAAAGTAACCGGGAGCCCCGGCATTTATTTTAAAAGTAACATTTCTCCCTCACCCTAACCCTCCCGGAGTGAGGGGTGTTGTTACTTAGAAGGTTGATAGGCTGTAGGCATTTAGACTGTAGGGGAGATGAGCTCGTTCTGCCGTACACTGAAATCATCATAGAAAACGCATGGGGGAAAAATGTCGGAAAATCTGATTGATATCACCATGGATGGTCATGTCCATACGCGGCTTTGTCATCACGCAAGTGGGGAGATGGAAGAGTATGTTCAGGCTGCCGTTGCCAGTGGTCTTAAAAAACTCACTTTTCTTGAGCATTTTGAGGTTGGTATCAATTATTTTAAAACCTGCTGGTTGACTGAGGATGATTTCACCTACTATCTGAATGAGGGGGATCGTTTACGAAAAAAATATGATGGTCTCCTTGACATCGGTCTGGGCACGGAAGTGGGTTTTAATCCGGATCATGTTCCTGAAATGCTTGATTTTCTGGAAAGATACCAGTGGGATCGTGTTGGGCTCTCCTATCATTTTTTGAAAATAAACGGCATGCATTTCAACATGGTGGGCCGTAAGCAGAGTGAACTTAAGATTTTTGCTGAAGCAGGCGTTGAGCAAGTCATTACCGCCTATTTTACCGGTTTGCTGACAGCGTTGGAAAAAATTCCCGCCTCAGTGGTCTGTCATCTTGACGCTGTTCTTCGCCATCATCCGCAGGTTTTTTTCTCGGAAGAACATCATGAACAGATTCGAAATATTTTGATGTTAATGAAGAAGAAGGATATCGCCTTGGAGGTCAATACCTCGGGATTTGCATTTCGGAACGAGCCTTATCCGTCCCGTTTTATTCTGCGTCAGGCAAAAAAAATGGGCATCAGGTTCGAAGCCGGTTCTGATGCCCACAGGCCGCAGGATGTCGCCCGTTATTTCGAGCAGCTTCCTGAGTATTTAGCTGTTTTGTGAATGAAATTTATCTCTCACAGAGACGCAGAGTTCACAGAGAAAAAAGGTAACTTCTCAATAAGTGCTGGCATACCGATAACCTCCCCCTTTATTAAAGGGCGATTGAGGGGGATTTATTTAGAGGTTGCCACCACTTGTTGAGAAGTTACAAAAAGAATGAACAACTCTGTGGGCTCTGCGCCTCTGTGAGAGACTTAACACAACATGATATCAATTTTATTAAAAATTTGAGAGATGAATTCTCAGATTGACCAAGTTGGAATTTACTCCAGATCAATCACCAGGGGGATGGAATGAATTTCATTGGAGACGGTCTGGGTGGAGAGCAGTGACCAGTTTCCCGTCGTTGCTTTGTCTCCCAGTAATTGATCAATATCTTCAACCAGTTTGTTGATATTGATGATCGGGTGGCGGGAAAAAACTTCGGGCAGGCCGTAGGTGAGATTACAGGCCAGACATTTTCTGGGCCGCTCCAGCAGTTGGAGTTCAAAATAGAGTTTTTTCTCCTGCGGATCGTCATTGATATGTTTGAGGACAATATCATAGGCACCGTCCGAGGCGTCTCCGAAAAGAGCTTCAAAAAAATCATCGGCCCGTTCCGGGGGAAAGAGTTGAGTTAAGTTTTTTTCAGTAAATATTTTAGTAAATTGCGACATGGTATAAGTGATTCCTCCATCAAGTTTGTTCGGTTTATTTATTTTCGGTAACTCTTTAGGTGAGCTTCTCTCTCTGGCTGCCTATCGGTTACTTTCTCTTATAATACTGTAACTATTCAGCAGCACCCCATCCGGAGTCTACGCTTACCTGCACACGATCAGGCTGACTCACATAGGACTACTATAATTCGCCAACCTGCTTGTGCACATATGGCGCACTGCTGAACAGTTACAGTTAGGTGGTTGGGGCAATTATTTTGCCCCAACCGAAATAGTTACATAATAATTTACTAAGCCCTCTTTAAGCCGTCAAACGAAAAAATGTCAAGCCTGTTTCCATTTTTTTAAATATTTTATCCGGCCAACCCTCATTGCATGGGACAAGGCGGTATGGTACACTAACAGCCATGCAAAAGACTCTCTTTGATTTACACTCTTCCTCATCTGAAAAAAAACAGCCTGGCCCGGGCCAAAGCCCTAGCTATTCCGATAAGCTGAATTCTTCCCAATTCGAGGCGGTGAGCACTGTTGACGGACCGGTGATGGTGATTGCCGGTGCCGGCAGCGGCAAGACCCGCACCCTGGTTTACCGGCTGGCTTACCTGGTGGAGCAGGGGATTGCGCCGGAAAATAATCTGCTGTTGACTTTTACCCGCAAGGCTGCCC
>JAGHCC010000026.1 GCA_021160685.1 Desulfobulbaceae bacterium
ACCCATGGTCTTGGGCGGAGCGCTTATCCTGTTATCACAATCCCCGCTTGTTTTTGCCTCGGATTCCCAGGAAATTCCCGACAAGGTTGACATCAACATCCAGACAACATGTCCGGATATCACCAATCTGCCCCTGGACAAAAAAAATATGACGGGCTTCAGTCATCGCGACCATGCGGAAAAATATCTGCCGGGCAACAGTGAATTTGCCGCCCACCCATACGAAGATGCGTTCACCTGCGCCGCCTGTCATACTGGAATCGCCGATGCAAAGGGAATAGCCGAGGAAAAAGTTTGCGATCGTCTGTCCACGGCCATTGAAGCGGATGGTGGCGGAGAAAACTACAAAAAATACATGCATAATACCTGTCTCACCTGCCACAAGAACATGAAAAAGGCGGAAAAGACAACCGGCCCGACAAGCTGCAAGGACTGCCATCCTAAGAAAGAGAAATAAGCACCGCTTAGGGCTTGTGACGAAATAAACTTTACAATATTACGCAGAATTTTTATTCATAATCAAGGCACGCAAACAGGCGCATAGCCTAGCTATGTAAGTGTTTGCGTAACGCAGAGTATGGATAAAAAGACAAGTAAGATGTAAAGGTTATTGAGGAACAAGCCCTTAACCTAAGCCGTATAGAAAAACTCAACAAAGCCATTCAGTGACATGAAGGTATTTTTTCAGCCACATTGACAGGAAGTTGTTGTGGCATTTTCAAGCAAAAACAAAACAGGAGGAAAAAACAATGAAGAAACTGACCACCGCATTATTGGCAATCACTTTTCTGATAAGCACAGCGGGAATGGGCCTTGCTGCCAGCGCCAAGTGTACAGTCACAGCCATTGACGCAAACAATGTCACCATGGATTGCGGCAACAAGGCAAAAAAACTGAAGGTGGGCGACACCCTCAAAGTCAAAACAGTGAAAAAGCAGGCTGTTGAAGGCTGTTAAAAGACATTGCTCAACAAACAAAAGGAGAACCACACCTACTGTGGTTCTCCTTTTTTAATGAACATGGTAAAAGTTCACCAGCACCTCATCTTCGCCCATTTGGGCCTTCTCGAATAGCACTAGTATGCTTCGAAGTCCCAAATGACAAATCTAAGGCACTGGTGAGCTTTTACACTCCGAGTTTTTCTAAGTTGTGTTGCCTGTGGTGAACTATTACGAAACATGAATCGAAGTGCAACTATCCGCCTGCCGCAACAACCTCCTTCAACATCTTTTTTGAAAGCTCTTCCAAAAACGCAACCCCCATCCGAAAAGGCATTAAATTGTCGGAAAAATCCCGATCCAGCCACACGGGCCGAACCTGGAGGACAAAAACCTTGTCTGGTTCATTGCTTAAAGATGGGAATTCCAGATATAAACTTTGACCGGGAGAATCAAGGGGGGCATAGAAAAGATGGTGTCCGTCAGAAAAGACGCCGGGCAACCTGAGACAGGCGCCTCCCTTGGAAATATCCACCAGCGTGCCGATCTGGGATCCGGACAGTACTCGGCTGCTTTCTTCATCACGAAGAAAGAGACTGATCGGCACCCGTATTGAATACCTCTTGCCTTTCCAACGTCTTCCAGCCATTTATGCCTCTTGTGGTATCAATGCCCCTTAAGGACGCCTAATCTCCTGAGAACAAAAAAATGCAATTCAACTTTACCCTGAACGACTCATGTCGGGAGAAAATCAGATTAGCCAATTTTAAGATACTTTGCCATGACTTCCGCCACAAGTGGAGCAACCGAGTACACATCCAGCATATCATCGCTTCTGGTTCCAGGGAAGGTGTCGGCGCCGATAATTCGGTTAATGCCGTTTTCCTTGAACCTGTCACGGGCATTGCCTGCCAGCACCAGATGAGTCGCGAAAAGCATGGTGTCCACTGCCCCAGCCTCCCGACAGCGCTGGGCCGTCTGGATCATGGAGCCGCCGGTTCGAATCATGTCATCACAGATGATCACGGTCTTTCCCTTCACAACACCGGCAACCTGGCCCACCATGGTTCTGTCCATGGCGAATCGGTCCTTGTCCGCTGCCGTATGAGGCGAACCGAGTTGCCCGGCCAGATTGGCCACCCATTTACTGCGGCCATAATCAGGCGAAACAAGGACATAATCCTTTAAGCCCATCTCCTGTATTTTCCGGACAATCAAATCATTGCTGCGGATATGAATTGTGTGGACATGACCACTATGAGCATGGAGAACCGATTCGGAATGCAGGTCAATAAAAGCGACCAGGTCCGGCCGGGACCTGAAAATCTGCCGCGTCCGGGTGATCCCTTTGGGGATTTCATGCATTCCATGCCTGGCCCGTTCCATGGTGGAATAACCAAGATAAGGCACCACGACATTAACAGACCTGGCCCGGCCATGATGGCAGCCGTCAATCAGATCTAGCAGTTCCTGATGCGATGAATCATTGTGGGTGGCGCCGATCAAAATCACATCCTTGCCGGTCAATGCCTCGGGAAAAGCATGATAGAGCTCACCATCGGCAAAATACTTTTTCACCATCTCTGTAAAAGGAATATTCAACTCCGTCGCCACCCGTCTGCCAAAATCCACAGACGCCTCATTGGCGAGAAGAACAATATTTTCCTTGTCCGTCATGCGGCCACCCTCTCTTCATATCCCCTTTTCACTTTTCATTGTCCACTTGCACATAGTCTTTCAACTTTTCCCAAAGAGATTCCGGACAATTCTCCTCATAAAGAAAGCAATTCACCTCTTCACCGGTGAGGGACTGTTTGATCTCCACAGGCAGACTGCGCAGAACCGCCATTTTCTGCGGGTCCGGTTTTCTTTTCGATGCTTTATTTTCACTCATATCTATCTCCCTGATCTCTTTAATTCATTAATCTATGATAACTATTCAGCTACACTCCATCTTCGCCCATTTAGGTCTTCTCGAATAGCACCAGTGCGGAGTCTACGCTTCGCTCCGCTTACCGTTCAAAGCCCCAGGTAAGCGAGGAACGAGACTCCGAATGGACGAATATGAAGCGCCCCGCAGGAAGTGCCCTTGGGGTGCACATCT
>JAGHCC010000252.1 GCA_021160685.1 Desulfobulbaceae bacterium
GAAGCCAAACTTGATCTTTTGACCATTGACGGATCCGGCGGCGGCACCGGCATGAGTCCCTGGAACATGATGGAGACCTGGGGCGTACCTTCGATCCACCTGCACTCCAAAGCTTATGAATATGCCAGCATTCTTGCTAATCAGGGTGAAAAGGTCGTCGACCTCTGCATAGGCGGCGGCATGGCCCGTGAAGATCATATCTTTAAAGCCCTGGCTTTGGGCGCCCCGTTCACTAAACTCGCGCTGATGGGTCGGGCGATAATGATCCCCGGCTACCTCGGTGCCAATGTTGAAGGGGTTATCAAACCGGAACAACGCCAACGCTTAAGCGGTCACTGGGAAACATTACCACCAAACGTCGCCCAATACGGACGTTATGCCGATGAAATTTTTGCCGGCTACCATGAAGTTGAAAAGAAGGTCGGAGCCGATGAGATAAAAAATATCCCCTACGGGGCCATCGCCATGTTCACCCTGGCCGACAAACTGGCAGCAGGCCTCCAACAGTTGCTTGCCGGAGCTCGCAAATTCAACGTTGACAAGATCACCCGGGATGAGGTCTTCTCCGCTAACCGCGAGACTGAAGCGGTTACCGGCGTCCCCTTCATGACTGACGTCCTCGATGATGTCGCCAAACGTATTTTGAAAGGTTAAAAAATCGGCTCGTCATTGAAGTTGATTGACCTGAACAAAAAAAGGCGGGGTGCTAATCATAACCGATTAGCACCCCGCCTTTTTATCTCTCAAGATCAACCTACGCGGGCGTTGGGCGTTGCCAGACTTATTTTTTTACCTGATAAACAATCCCCTCCTGATTGAGTGTATTAGCATGGAAAAACAGACTCGTCAGGGCATTATCTATATCTGAGACATGGATCGCCTGGGCGATACGATCTTCTTTATCATATGTTTCAGAGAGAACATTGGAGCCCTGCAAAATCAGTTTTTCATTCAGCACATAGCCTTCATCTCCAGGATAGATGCCGATATAGACAATGCCCATTTCAACCAAGTCGTTAAAAAAATGGGTACCCAGAGAGATGTCGGGGGTCAGTTTTTCATGCATGGTGACAAGTTCACAGAGAACCGAAGCATTCCTGATATCATTAAAGGAGATAGGCACGCCCAATTCCGGCATGTTACTACCCCAACGTCCCGGCCCGACCAGCATAACATTTTTATCGTCAGGCAGTTCATTGGTCAGATCTCCAATCAACCGAGCCACTGAAAAACGTTCTGAAGTTGTCAAGGTACTGTATTTTGACGGTATTATATAAATAATTCGGTCGATCTTCTGAGACACAGCTTGTCCTATGATGGGCCCAGAAGTCTTTAAGAGAATATCTTTTTGTTCGATATCTTCGGGCAGCTTGACCCCACTGGTTTCAATCTTGACCTGAAAGGGCCGACACTGAAGAAGGTTGATCCGGTAGGAGCTGTCATTGGAAAAATTTATGGCAAATTCTATATCAACCGGATAATCATAGGCCTTAGCTATAGTTTTGAGCATATCCCTCATCTCTTCAACCAAGGTGGTTTCGGTCAAGACATTTTTGAACGTCAACATCCAGGAAAAAACGTTTTGCACGCCATGTTGCCGGGCTCGCTTTTCCATTTCGTGATCACGCACAGCAAAGAGATCAAGAGGGAGTCCGGGAGTTGATTTGGCAACGGTTTCAAAATCCGTACTCACCTGCGTATTGTTTTTCAGGTCAAGAACGTCGACAACATGCTGACTGTACCTGTAAACATCATCAGCACTGGCTTCCGGGCGTTTTAACGGCGCATTGAGTGCAACAATACGGGTGTAATCGTCATCATGTTGATCCACAGCCCGAGTGCCCAGGCCAAAGACAAGTCGCAAGACCCCATCTGCCGGATTAATCTCCGGATCCCAGACAAAAGGATTGAATGAGTATCCCACGCCGGCAAGTTGCGGCAAGTAGAAATCTTCATAAAAGGCCCCGGAAACTCTTTGCACAAGCAGAGCCATCTCCTCGTTCCGATCCCATAATCCCCGGTGCAGACGATATGTCAGAACATCTTGACTCATCGAACTTGCGTAGACCGTACGCACCGCATCCTTAAACTGTTCCAATCGTTCTTTAGGCGTACCCTGATTGACACAGAAAACACTTTCATATTTACCGGAAAAGGCATTACCATACGCATCTTCCAACAAACTACTTGAACGCACGATTATCGGTGATTGGCCAAAATAGTTCAGTATTTCTTTGAACTGAACAACTATATCCTGCGGGAATTTTCCATGCAGGAGTCTCTCCCTGATCTTTTCAGCTTCAACGTAAGGATCCTCAGAGATCTTCATCTGATGCCGTTCCCACCAACATTTGTTATTGTTCAAGAAGGAGTAGAAAACATCGGCACCGATAAAAAAAGAGTCATGAATCTCCAGAAGTTCATTCCATTTAGGGTCTGCGTTTTTCAGGATAGCTCGGGCCAGAAGCATTCCGGTGGATTTGCCGCCAATAAGCCCGGTACCAATCATGCGTTTACCGATCGCGACAAGGTCGGAAAGTTCAAAATGCTCTTCGCACAGCTGTGAAACGGTTTTACTACGGCTGACAATCATCTTGATCAGCTGTTTTTGGAGAAACTTATTATTCTTACTCGAGCTCCGTTGACCTGGGGTTGAGCATACAGCCTGCGCCTCCCCCAGAATTTT
Source organism: Desulfobulbaceae bacterium (assembly GCA_021160685.1). Classification (GTDB taxonomy): domain Bacteria; phylum Desulfobacterota; class Desulfobulbia; order Desulfobulbales; family SURF-16; genus JAGHCC01. Next base: position 2,687 of record JAGHCC010000252.1, read on the forward strand.
CATCCAGGTGTCGCGGCGGGCAAGATTGCCGTCAGTCCATGATTGTGGAGCAGTGGTGAGTATTTCAGAAACGATGGTACTCTGGGTTACCGGTTCGAGATTATCCCCTTCCAGAGCATGAAGCATGTACATGGTGGAGGTATGGCGCCCTTTAACCTTCAGAGGTAAAATATAGTCTTTATCATCACTTCTGTACAAGTCGAGCACGACCTGGGCCGTGGAGTGGATAGCATTGATTGAAAGAGGCGTATGTCGGTTGCGGATCAGGGCAAAATATGCAACCGTGTGTGAAGTGTAGAGATAGGGACAGGCCATCTTAAAAAAATTGC
>JAGHCC010000338.1 GCA_021160685.1 Desulfobulbaceae bacterium
GCCGGTTCACTTCCGAAATGGTTGTGAAGATAGTAAGCAGCCGCTTTTCAAGACGAGTAGGCAGCAAGACCTGGGAGGTTGTTTCATGCTGATATTTCATGGAAAGCAGACTGAGAAGATACTGTTGCTTGTAGGCATCTTCAATCACCTGTGGCACCAGTGCCTCAACCCTGCTCCAAATTTCACTGTAGGCCGAGGTTAACAAAATACCGGCCCTTTTTTCAACAATTGCGGAAAATAGCTTGTCGGAACAAGGGTAGTAGAATGGTTCAACCCCCATATAGACTATAAAATTCAGTTGTTCCGGAGATGCTACCTTGTGCGGAAAGGTTTCATAGGCCAGATGGTTTTCCGTGTAAAAAATCGTCAACCAGGCATCGCGATCCGGATCGGATCCCATGGTGTAACTGTCTTGTTTCGTCATTATTGTTTTCTCCGCAGAAATTCCGCAGGTAAAAAAAATTAATGTCTATGGTCTTTCCTCAAGATACTGCATCATTTGGCTCATGCTCAACTTCATGCTTGAGGGGCCGGAGCGGACAAAAAAATCTTCATTCTTGCCGACGGTGAGAAAAACCGGTTTTCTCACCCGTTCACATTCAATGACCAGAACCATTTTCTCCTCCAGGAAAAAGATCTTGAGAGTAACAAATCGAGAAAATTCCGGACCGATATGGTGGTTGATCAAACTTTTAAAATAGAGCCGGCAGCGGTCTTCATTCTCAAAGCCATCCCTTTCTATTCCCATGATCGTTCCGTTGTCCTCCACGCCGACAAGGAGGATGCCGCCATCCGAGTTCATGAAGGCTGTTACTGTTTTGAGCCAGGCAATTTCAATTTCTTTGCCCTTTTTGCCGGTTTTCAGATTCATCCGCATGGTGGATTTGAATTCCAGGGTGGCGCTTTCCCCGGCCTCAATGAGGGCGAGCAACTCTTCCTGTCCTTGACTGCTGCTGATATTCTGTTGTGGCAGGTCGCGAAGCTGGTAGCTGTATTTATTAACCAGCCGCAGGGCGAGGACGAACCCCAGGAGAAGGACGGCCAAGGCGATAAAGGCGATTCTCTGCCAGCTTTTTCTGACGTCGCCCATCATTTCGCTTTCCGGAATGATCACCATGATCCAGGCTGTGTCCTCCTCCTCGTTCAAGGGGGTAAATCCGGCCCACCATGAGCGGCCGTTGACACGAAATTCCAAGGCGGATGTCTCCTGACGATTTCCGGAGTTCCAGATTTCAACGGCCCGGGCCACCGGAGCCCGGACGTCCTGCTCCTTGAGCCTGTCGCTTTTGTTATGAGCGATGATGGAGCCGTCCTCCTCGATAAGAGTAATGTGGCCATGGTCGCCAATACGCAAACTGTTCAGGAAAGCGAGAAGATCATCCTCAAGGAGATCCAGAGCCATGACCGAAAAAGTCTCCTGGGCAGGATGCTGCCAGGCGATAGAGGCCGTGACCCCGGTCCGGCCCTCGGTAAAAAAATGATATGGCTCCGTCCAGTTGAGTGTTCCCCTTTCTCTGCCCTGAACCTCGGTGAACCAGGGTCGCAGGCGGGGATCATAGTCGATGGTTTCCGACCAGGCACGAAGAGGATGATTCGCGTCATGCCATGATCGCCAGGATGCCTGCCTCGGTTTTTTATCTCCGCTGGAACGCCTGGTGAGCCATTGACCTTCATCCCGTTTTAAAAAAAATTCTTCGCCCGTGGAATCGGCAATCATAAGAGCTGAAATGGTAGGGGAGATGGCCAGCATGGGGATAAACATTCGGACCAGCTCCTGTTCACTCATCTCCACCAGCATGCCGGATTTTCCCCATTCCGCGCCCATGGCAAGATAGGTCTCAATGGGCTCGACAAAACGGCTGAAACGTTTTTTGACAATGGTGGTGGCGTCGGCAATGATGGTCGCCGAGGCCTCATGGCGAATTTTCGAGGCGTGGTAGAGGGTGATGGCCAGCAGCACCGAGCTGATGATGAGAACCAGGGAAATGATATCCCGCAAAAGTTTGCGGCGGATATTTTTGGGAAATCCCTTGAAATTTTTGAAAGAAAAAGAAGATAACATTGTAATAGTTCACCAAGGGCTAAAAATATGTAGCTTCAGCAGATAAGCACCCTTGAAAGCAGGGTGTAAACTCCGACCTCGAGACAACCGGGTTGTTGATAGCGGCATTTATTATAAAAGTAACAAAAATATCGAATTAAGAAAAATCTGATTGGATTCCATCCTTAGGGCTTGTTCCTCAATAAGTTTTACATCTTGCTTGTCTTTTTTTATGATTCCCAAAATAGAATTATATCGAAAATCATAATTCTGCAAGGCATCCTTCAATAAAAGAGATCAAAAAGAATGGCCAGGCCGGAGGTAACGAAAATAAAAAGATAATTGAGATTTTCCCGTGATTTTTCAAGAGATGAAAGCAGGTAGGCCACCACTTGCCGGTCAGCGGCGGAAAGCTCGCCGCCCGGCTTTACCTTGGCGATCAAATCAAAGTCTCTAATTGCCTTTCTACGTTTACGGGTGATGCTGTACCTGAATGAAAAAAAGAGGTAACTATTCAGCTGCACTCCATCTTCGTCCATTTTGGTCTTCTCGAATAGCACCAGTATGCTTCAAAGCCCCAAATGAACGAATATGAAGCACATCTGAACAGTTACACTACCGAGTAAAGGGTAATTTCCAGCCTACGCTGAATAAATACAAAAAGAGAATATAGCCAATGATCCCCACGTACCAGACAGGCCGGAACAGTTCGGGCTGCAACTCTTTAACGCCGATCAAAAGTCGAAAGGAAAGGGCTGAAACAAGACCAATCACAAAAAAAAGATTGATCACAAGAGGCGGCAGGGTCTGAGGAGATTCCCGCATCTCAAAACTCCTCAATCTGCCTTCGAAAGCTGATGAGCTGCCTGTCGCGAATTTTTTTCATATCCAGGAAGTAAATACTTTTGGGGAAAAGCAGCTCGGCCACGCCGCTGTCAAAAATACGCTTCACCTCATACTCATCATGGGAGACATCCCGCTGATAGATATAGTTCAGATAACTCTCGTAGGTATGAACAATAAACTCCACCCGCATGCCGCCAAGGCGGGCAAAGAACTTGAGCATGGCGGTTTTCGGCGAACTGCCGATATTCTTGGCCACACGTTTGCCCCCGCTCAATGAATCGGAAATATCTTCCAGGGCCATAAAAGAGTTGGCCGCAATAGCGCTGCTGGTCAGGTGTTGCTGAAAGATCTTTATCTGCTGGGACGATTCAAGAACGCCCATGAGACCTAATTCATCATCCACGGCCACGGCCGGATTCTCCTCCCCTTTGCGGAGCAGCTTTAACACCTTGGCCTCAGGTGGTTTCTTGCGGATTGAAACATAAATGGGAATCTGCCTGCCATTGTGAGAAAAACGCCTCCGCTTCAGAAGAGTCAATTTCTCTCCCGGCTTCAGTTGGATTTGTTCCGCCTGCTCGCGACTGACGATATCATAGGCCTGGCAGGTAAAATTCTCTTTTTCATGTTTACTGAGCAGATAAACGATTTCCAGCTCACCGATTTTCGCCTCTCTGCTCCAGACATATTCATTTAAAAATTCCAGAAAACGGGTAAATTTATTTTCAATATCGGTCTCTCTTTCCCGCTGGTCAATGGATCCCGCCAGGCTCATCAAGACCAGTTTGCGTTTTGCCTCAAAACGGGCCTTTTGGTGGTAACGATCATTAAAAATAATGAGTAGAAGCTCAACGGGACTACTGATTGCATCGATCTCATTGGTCATCTCGACATGGGAACCATAGCCGGCCAGAACCTTATTCCGCAAATAACGAATTACTCCGTCCGCAGTGCGGGAATAATTGTTGATCGTGGCAATGATCTCCCGCTCCGACCCTTTGATCCCGAACATGTTACCCAACAGCAAATAGGCACGCCGGTCGATTTCAGGCCATTTTTCCCGCTGGCCAAGTAGTTTTTTTATCTCGCCAAACGAACGGACATCAAGAAACACAAAGATCTGGTTCCGAAAATTGCGGTATTTGGTGGTCATCTCGCCGTACTCCAGCCGAGTGGCCATTTCACGCGCCTGGGAAGCAAAACAGCTGCCGGGCAATGGATTTTCTGCAGTGGCAAAAGGGCCGGTCTCGTCGAGAAAGAAAAACATAGTAGATTGATGATGGTTCATGGTTGTTGGACACCTGCTTTCTCTGTTGACAACTCGGGAACAAAGGATTGAACAATCTTAATAAGATTTTTAAAAAATTGCTTAAAATGATACCGTGTCATTTTTTCTTGTTTTTTTGCCGGCAACGGAACGCAACCATGTTGAATTTTTCTCAAGCCAGTCCCGGACATCACCGGGAGCGGCAGCATGATTTTTTAAATAACCATGAAAATCATGGTAGGCATTAGCGCCATGCTCACTGATGTCCACACCCATAACCTCATCTTCTTCGCTGTCCCTGAGGCCAACGGTCATGTCAATGAGCTTAAAGACGATGAAGGCCATGCCGAATGCCCAGACAAAACAAGCGCCGATGCCGAAACACAGGAAATTAATCAAATTGATAATAAAAATGTCTTATTCTGGAAATATGAATTACGAAAATGAAATAAATTATCTAATAAAGAAGCGAGGCTTTTGCTGGATGGAAAACTCGGTATGATCGCATATGTTTTGGCGTGGATGACAGCTGAAGCTCATTTAGTGCCTTACTCCTGAAAGGCTGCCACTCTTTTATAAAACACCATACAGGGGGTGTAAAAAACAAGAAATTGAAAACAGCTTTTGAAACAAGGAC
>JAGHCC010000339.1 GCA_021160685.1 Desulfobulbaceae bacterium
GACGAATCAGCATTAATCCGGCGAAACTACATCACATAAGGAGACTTCTCTGTTTCTCCATTGCCAGAAGGTATATCATTTTGTTTATTATTTGTCCAAAATGTATTTATCAGAATATTTTTCTTTCAACTGGAGTTTCGGAGCTTTTTCATCATTTTTCATATGGTGGCCGGTAAACTCAGACTCCAGTCTCTAAATGACTCTCAAACTATCGAAAAAAACATATTGGCGGCTGAAATCAAGACGGGGCATGAAGACTGAAACTGCTGTGCAAGAAAAAAAAGGGGGGAAAATGATACCTGATGACAGCTGGCATGTTTACATTGTCCGCTGCAGGGATGGGACGCTCTATACCGGTATTACCAAAGATCTGAAAAGACGGATCACGGAACATAATTCCGAAAAAGGCGGCGCAAAATATACAAAACCCCGGCGCCCAGTCCGGTTAGTTTACTCCGAACAGGCCGGGTCCAGATCTGCCGCAACCCAACGGGAATACCAGATTAAAAAAGTGTCGCTGAAAAAAAAGAATGAACTGATCAAGACAACTGCGACCCTTGCCGAATTCGACAAATAACGAAACAAATCTCACCAACAAAAAAAGGGAATCAACTAAAAATAGTTGATTCCCTTGAAATTTCCTGGCGTCCCCAACCGGATTCGAACCGGTGTTGCCGGCGTGAAAGGCCGGTGTCCTGGACCTGACTAGACGATGGGGACCAAGGTGGTGGGTCGTGCGCGGCTCGAACGCGCGACTCTCTGCTTAAAAGGCAGATACTCTACCGACTGAGTTAACGACCCGACACGAATCGATTTATTTACAATACACTTTGCCTTGTGTCAAGATATTTTTTCTATTTTAAAAAAATAAACTTTTCTTAATCCTCTTTTTTTGCAGATCATCATGTCTCGACGAAAAAATCTTGTCGCACCACAGCAGGTTTGCTATATCTTCTTGCAGCAAAAAAAATCGATTCACCAACTAAGGAACGTACGATAAATAACGTAACTAAAATTATTGTCTTTCCTAACCATTTCCGGCCATGCCGGGTTTAAGGAAATAAACATGGGCCTTTTATCCAGTTCAACCAGTTTTGTCCGTTACAGCGTTGAGGGAACGCCGGCGCCGAACTTCTGGGAGTTTGCCGCTGAACGGATCAGCTCCTTTGCCTTTCGAGATATTGACGATTCGTACGAAGAACGCTCCATCGGCTGGGTCTCGATCTTAAATATGTTTGACGCGGAATTCGCCTACGCCTCTTTTGCAGCAGGAGATCACATTGTCCTGACCATGCGCATTGACGAACGAAAAGTGGCGCCTAAGGTTTTAAAAAAATTCTGCCTCAAGGAAGAGGAACGAATCAAAAAAGAGAGACAAATCCCCAAGCTGAACAAGAGTCAGAAGCTTGAAATTAAGGAAAATATCCAGTTGATGCTCCTCAAAAAAGCGGTGCCGACCCCGGCCACCTATGATCTCTGCTGGAACTTAAGCAATGGCACGCTCCTGTTTTTTTCCACCAGCCAGAAGGCCCAGGAACAGCTGGAAGATTTTTTTAAAAAGACATTTGAGCTGAATCTGGTCCTGCAAATCCCTTACCTGACCGCAGAACATCTGCTTGACGATCAGGAACGGCACAAGCTGGCTGAAATCACCCCTGACATTCTGGTTTAATAAAATGGATCTTGTTGATTTAATAGCTGAAAAACGATTTCTCGGTCAGGAATTTCTCACCTGGCTCTGGTTCAAGAGCGATGAACGCGGCGGCACAGTCTATCTGCCTGGTACCGGTGACATCACCCTTGTCTTTGAAAAACACATGCTGCTGGAATCCGGCGAAGGCGAGTCCCATGAAAAAATCGTCTGCCAGGGACTTCAGTCCCAGCTCCAGGAAGCACGTACCGGCCTGTCTATGGGCAAAAAACTTGAACAGACCCGCATCCATATGGAGCTGGGGGAGTATGAATACCATTTGACTTTAAAAGGCAGTCTGTTTGAATTTCGCAGTGTCAAACCGCCGAAAACCATGGAAGGCTCTGACGAATCCGATGATCCTGCGGCAGTGGAGGGCCGGATTCTTGATCGAATCGGTCTGCTGGAAACAGCGACTCGCACCATTGATGAACTCTTCCGTTTATTTTTAAAAATACGAATCAGCCCGGAATGGCGGGATGAAGTGACAAAAATCCGTGCCTGGATCAACAGGGCCGGGGCTGGACAGGCCGTCTAATTAAAGTTTTGTGCATGCACCTTCTGATATCTAAGCAACAAAATTTTGTGTACTATGCACCAATATCGTAAAAACAGCATGCTAAACACAAAAACTTCGTACGCGTCATTCCGGCATGTTTTTTGCCGGAGATAAGCACCCTTGAAAACAGGGTATAAACTCCGACATCGATCCAGGATGGGCTGTGTGGCTACTTTCTGGATCCCGGCTAAAAACATGCCGGGATGACGATACAATTCTTTTGTTACTTTTAAAATAAATGCCGGATCTTCACCCCGGTTGTTACGCTTCTAAGTAACAACACCCCTCACCCCGGCCCTCTCCCCAGGGAGAGGGAGGCAGTCCAAAATTACGTTTTTAATAATTGTAAATTTTCGATTACCTCGGATATCCCCTCTCCATGGGGAGTCATAGGGTGAGGGAGAAATGTTACTTTTATAATAAATGCCGGGATTTTCCCGGTTAGGATGCTGAATAGTTACGGAGAATCAACATGGAATTTGAGACAGTAATCGGGCTGGAGGTTCATGCCCAGCTCAAGACCAACACCAAAATTTTTTGCGGCTGCACCACTCAATTCGGCAATCCGCCCAACACCAACACCTGCCCGGTCTGCCTGGGAATGCCCGGAGTATTGCCGGTTTTAAATAAAACCGTGGTGGAATATGCCATAAAAATGGCCCAGGCCACCAATTGTGAAATCAACCGGCGCAACCAGTTTGCCCGCAAGAATTATTTTTATCCGGACCTGCCAAAGGGCTACCAGATCTCCCAGTTTGAGCTACCCATTGCCGAGCATGGCCATGTTGACATTGAAATAAACGGCAAGAACCGACGCATCGGTCTGACCCGCATCCACATGGAGGAAGACGCCGGTAAGCTGGTGCATGACAGCATTGAAGGGCATAGTTGTGTGGATCTTAACCGCACCGGCGTGCCGCTCATTGAAATCGTCAGTGAACCGGATCTCCGCTCAGCCGAAGAGGCGACCGCCTATCTTCGTAAAGTCCATGCCATCCTGCGCTATCTGGATATCTGCGACGGCAATATGCAGGAGGGCAGTTTTCGCTGCGATGCCAACATCTCCCTCCGGCCTGTGGGCCAGGAGGAGTTCGGTATCCGCGCTGAAATGAAAAACATGAACTCGTTTAAAAATGTCCAGCGTGCCCTGGAGTATGAAATCAGACGCCAGCGGGACATTCTTTTGGACGGCGGCGAAGTCGTGCAGGAGACCCGGCTCTGGGACGCGGACCGCAACGTCTCACTTCCCATGCGCGGCAAGGAGGAGGCCCACGATTACCGCTACTTCCCCGATCCGGATCTGGTCCCGGTGGTCATTGATGATGAATGGATCAACGAAATCAAACAGACCATGCCCGAGTTGCCGGATGAACGTAAAGCACGTTTTATTACAGACTTTGCTCTGCCGGTTGATGATGCGGTCATCATGACCTCATCCCGGGAACTGGCCGATTATTTCGAAGCGGTTCACAAGCTCTTTGCTCAACCGAAAAAAATCGGCAACTGGATCATGACCGAATTGATGCGTGAGATGAAAGGTGAAGAGGGAATCAATATCCAGGAGTGTCCGGTGACGCCGGAAAATCTGGCCGCCCTTCTTATCCTGATTGATAAGGGTGCGATCAGCGGTAAAATCGCCAAGACTGTTTTCAGCGAGATGATGGAAACCGGCAAAAATCCGGAAACCATTGTCAAAGAGAAAAATCTTGTCCAGATGAGTGACGAGGGGGATCTGCTGAAAATCGTCCAGGAAATCCTGGCTGACAACCCGGGACAGGTGGCCCAGTTCAAGGATGGCAAAACCAAGGTCATGGGTTTCTTTGTCGGCCAGCTCATGAAAAAAACCAAGGGCAAGGCCAACCCGAAGATGGCCAATCAGCTCTTTGGGCAGGAATTGCTGAAATAATTCTTCAGAAGATTTGTGTTATAAAAAATTTCTTGTTTTTTAGTGGATTTCGTGGCTCAATCAAAAAATAAAAATCAAGGCCATCGTCAGCGGTTACGGGAGAAATTCCTGACCCGCGGTCTCGACTCCCTAAACGACGATGAAGTCCTTGAGCTGCTGCTTACCATGGGGACGCCACGCAAGGATTGCAAGGACCCGGCCAGAGAATTATTGAAAACATTCGGCTCTTTTTCCGCCGTCCTTGAGTCGGCCCCGAAGGAACTGACCCAAGTCCACGGCATCGGCCCACAAAACGGTTTTGCCATTCACTTTATCCACAGCGTGGCCCGTCGCTATCTTGCCCAGCGCCTGAAAGATAAAAATTATCTACATTCTTCAAAGGAAGTGGCCGACTACCTCAATCATTCCATGCGCAGCCTAAAACGGGAAGTGTTCAAGGTCATCCTCCTGGATGCAAGCTTCTCTATCATTGACACCAAAACGCTTTTTGAAGGAACCCTGTCCGCCAACACTATCTATCCAAGGGAGTTCATTAAACTTCTCCTTGACCACCATACCGCCGCCGTGGTCATTGCCCACAATCACCCCTCCGGCAACATCAAACCGTCCCAGACAGACCGAAAACTGACCAAAAATCTGTTTCTGGCCTGCACCATCATGAATATCCAGCTCCTTGATCATCTCATCATCGGCGCAAAAGACAAGCCATACAGCTTTGCCGATCACGGCCTGATGGCGGAAATTAAAAAAGAATGTGAAAACATTCTCTGATCAATGCATGAAACCCGACCTTGATCCCGCCGGAAGATCCGGCTCAATCTATATCCATATCCCTTTCTGTCAAAGTAAATGCGCTTACTGCGCCTTTAATTCCTATCCAGCCCACCATTTTGACATCAATGGCTATCTCAAGGCTCTGGAAAAAGAAATCGCCGCCATGGCAGTTCATCCCCTGATCCGCCAAAAAAAATTCTCCACTCTCTTTATCGGCGGCGGCACACCGACAATCTATCCAGGCAAGCAACTGGGACGCCTGATCCTCTCCTGCCTCAAGCTCTATCACTTCACTGAGCGGCCGGAGATTTCAGTTGAGACCAACCCAAACCAAATCAGCCTGGAGACCCTGAACAGCCTGAAAAAAGCCGGAGCGAACCGGCTGAGTATCGGCATCCAGTCTTTTGCAGACCCTCTTCTAAAAAGGCTGGGCCGCACCCACACGGCCGGGGAGGGACTGAAAGCAATTGCCCTGGCAAGAAAGGCGGGGTTCGACAATATCAATCTCGACCTGATGTACGGTCTACCTGGCCAAAACGTCCGAAATTGGCAGCAAACCCTTGAAACGACACTTGCGACCGGCCCAGAACATCTGGCCATTTATGAACTCATGGTGGAAAAAAACTCTGCTTTCGGTACTCTTGCCGCCGCAAACAAGCTTGAGCTGCCCCAGGAAGATACGATTGTCCACATGGAAAAATTGACCCTGCAGTTCTTGCAGTCAGCAGGTTTTATCCGCTATGAAATAGCCAATTACGCCAGGCCCGGCTATGAATGTGAACATAATATCAATTACTGGAAAAACGGCACATATCTCGGTCTTGGTGCCGGAGCAGTCTCCGGCCTGAACAACATGCGAATCAGCCACGTCCTTGATCCAGATCAGTACCGCTTACTGATCACAAACGACAAACCTCCCTTTGCCGGGGCTGAGTGTCTGAGCAGGGAAGCCCGCTTCCGGGAAACCGTTATTATGGGTCTGCGCATGACAGGCGGCATTGACATGGCAGATCTTGAGTCCCGTTTCGGCCTGAGCCCGTCAGATTATTACGGCCCGATTCTTAAAAATTTCATCGACAGGGATCTGCTTGAAATTTCCGGGGACCATCTGCGCTTGACAGAGAGGTCCCTGCCCGTGGCCAATCAGGTTCTGAGTGAACTTGTGTAAATATTCGACTTGGGCATGAAAATCACAAAAACCAAAGAACTTAAATATTCGGCATCGCCTTCCGGGAAAGCGATGCCGAATATTTACGAACTTGTCTGATTTTTTCGTCCAAAAACAACTTTTTTCAATGCGGCTGATAACATCGTACCTTCATTTTTCATGGCAGATTTTTTGCATGTTTTTATCAAATTGTATAAGATAAAAAAATGAAGGAGACGCAGGTGAAGACTACAGCACAAAAAAAACGAACAAAAAGCGAGGAACGCTCCAGGATTCGTTCGTATAAAATGTACTATGAGAGTAAAATCTCATGTCTGACCAAGCGAAACCTACATGTTGACCTGGTTTTACTGGCCTGTAAGGACGCCTCGGTTGAAAAAGGGGATATCAGTTCAAACTGGCGAAGAGACCGCTATATCAAAAAATGTCTTAAATTTTATCAAAAAAAATTAAAAGAAATTACAAAACAGGAAAGAAAGCTTGATGGAAAATTTTCTCTGTTTTAATTTTTTTGCCACGTCCACAGCTTGGGACACAACATCAAGGGCTGTGAATATCTCCTCTTCCTCTTTCCTTATACATGGCTAAAGAAAAAACTGTCTATACCTGCTCCGCCTGCAATGCTTCATTCAGCAAGTGGCACGGCCAATGTCCCGAATGCGGCAAGTGGGACTCCATCAAGGAATCAGCACCTCCGGAACCGAACCGCAATTTTTCAGGCTACACGGGAAGCCGATGCGAACTTCGCACCATGGCCGAGGTTGAACTAGCCGTTGCCCCAAGATTTTCCACCGGCATGGATGAACTGGACCGGGTCCTGGGTGGCGGACTGGTCAGGGGTTCCGTAGTGCTCATTGGCGGTGATCCCGGAGTCGGCAAAAGCACCGCCCTGCTCCAGGTCTGCTGTAAACTGAGCCAAAAAATCAAGGTACTCTATGTCACAGGAGAAGAGTCCCTGCAGCAGATTGCCATGCGTGCCCGGCGGCTACGCCTGCCTGACAAGGATCTTCTTCTTCTGACCGAGACCAGGGTGGAAGCAATCTGCGATGCTGCGGCCCGAGAGAAGCCGGAAGTCATGGTCATTGATTCGATTCAAACCATGCATACCGCACTCACCTCAACACCGGGCAGCGTTACCCAAGTCAGGGAATCCGCCGCCCAGCTTACACAATTCGCCAAACAGACAGGCACTGCCATCTTCCTGGTGGGCCATGTAACAAAAACAGGCGATCTGGCCGGACCCAGGGTGCTGGAACATATTATTGACGTGGTCTGCTACATTGAAGGCCGCAACGACAGCCGCTTTCGGGTTATTCGAGCGGTGAAAAACCGTTACGGCGCCGTTAATGAAATCGGCGTCTTTGCCATGACAGACACAGGCTTAAAGGAAATCAAAAATCCATCGGCCATTTTTCTCTCCCGCCTTCCAGAGCCCATGCCCGGCAGCGTGGTCATGGTCATCTGGGAAGGCAGCCGGCCTCTTCTTGTCGAAATCCAGGCCCTGGTGGATGAAAGCTATGCCGACAATCCCCGCCGGGTCGCCGTTGGACTGGAACAGAACCGACTGGCCATGCTCCTGGCTGTTCTGCACCGGCATGGCAATATTGCCAGTTACAATCAGGATGTTTTTGTCAATGTCGTCGGCGGTATCCGGGTCAGTGAAACCAGCGCCGACCTGGCTTTGATCATGGCCATTGCTTCAAGTTTGAAAAATCGTCCCCTGGCCAGGAACCTGGTTATCTTCGGAGAGGTTGGCCTGGCCGGTGAGATCAGGCCGGTGCCGGGAGGGATGGAGCGACTAAAGGAGGCGGTGAAGCACGGCTTCAAACAGGCGATTATTCCCAAGGCAAATGCACCCCGTGACACTATTGCCGGTATTGAAGTGATCGCGGTGCAGAAACTCAGTGAAGCGCTTGAGGCCGGGATTGGCTGAAGGCTGTCCCACAGGCTAAATTTTTCAGCTAGCACCGTTGACAGGAATTTTCTGAAATGGTAAATACGTACTCAACATTTTAATTGAATTGGAGGAATGGCCGAGTGGTTGAAGGCGGCGGTCTTGAAAACCGTTGAACGAAAGTTCCGTGGGTTCGAATCCTACTTCCTCCGCCAAACAAAAAACGCGTTCATGTGACTGCGGAGAGATGACCGAGCTGGCCGATGGTGCTCGCCTGCTAAGCGAGTGTGGGGTTTATAGCTCCACCGAGGGTTCGAATCCCTCTCTCTCCGCCACTTTTACACCCAATACAGTCCAACAACATCCATAAACCCGAGTCCTGATAAGGATCTCGGGTTTTCTTTTGTCCAGCACAGTCCAGCAAAACCTATTGACATCCCGTCACCCTTGACGGTATTTATGGCGATACAAGCAGGAACCGTCAGTGACGATACCGTCACCAGGTCTCTAAACCCTACCACCCGAGGACTAGGCACTTTTTCACAGGAGTCTTTTACTGACATACCGTCACATACCGCCAAGGATGTACCGTATAACCCTGGCGATTCCTGAAATGGCAGCATCAAACCAAATAGATCTTCAGCTTTTCCTGGAAAAAAATAAACATATTCATGGCTGGCGTGAATAATTTCACTGAATCTGACCAAGGAACAAAGCCAATGCCCGTCCCTGTAGATAAAGATCAAAGACACCAATATAGTGCATCAGGTCAGAAAACTGCTGATAAAAAAAAGATAATCCCGTTTGACCCGATATCACTTGCTAAACTTTCCACAAAAATACTCCTTCCTATCTTGGCACTGATCTTTACCACCCTTGCTTTTTTGCTTTACCTGAACGATCAGGAGGCACGTGAAAAACTGA
>JAGHCC010000179.1 GCA_021160685.1 Desulfobulbaceae bacterium
AGGAAAACAAATGAAGGAAATCCAGGTTGGCCTAATTGGTTTCGGTACAGTGGGCAGCGGTACGGCCCAGGTGCTGTATGAACAGGCGGAAAGAATACGCAAAAGAACTGGATTGTCTATTGTCCTGCGCCGGGTGGTTGATATCGGTGTCGACACCCTGCCCGCTCATTTCCATAACGTGATATTAAGCAAGGATGTCAATGACATCTTCAGCGATCCGGATATTGATATTGTTGTTGAACTTATTGGCGGCACCACCCTGGCGAAAACTTTTGTCCTGCAGGCCATTGAGCATGGTAAGCATGTGGTCACCGCGAACAAGGCCCTGCTCTCCGAACATGGGCGGGAAATTTTTGAAACGGCTGCAGCCAATGGCGTGGAAGTCGGCTTCGAGGCCAGTGTCGGCGGCGGCATTCCATTGATCAAAAGCCTGAAGGAAGGGCTGGTAGCCAACAAGATCATGTCCATCATGGGAATAATGAATGGGACGGCAAACTACATTTTAAGCCAGATGACCGACCATGGCACCCCTTTTGCCGAAATCCTGAAAGATGCCCAAGACAAAGGATTTGCCGAAGCCGATCCCACTTATGATGTCGAGGGCATTGACACGGCCCACAAGCTGGTGATCCTGATGACCATGGCCTATGGGATGAATATCCGCCTGGAAGACGTGGCCATTGAGGGAATTTCCCGAATAGAGCCCATTGATATCAACTTTGCCAGGGAGTTCGGATACCGCATCAAACTTCTGGCCATCAGCCGGAATTACGGTGATCATGTGGAGGCCCGGGTTCATCCCACCATGGTGCCGGAAACCCATATGCTGGCCAGCATCAACGGCGCTTATAACGGCGTGCAATTTACCGGTGACATGGTGGAAGATGTGCTGCTGTACGGCCTGGGGGCCGGTAAGATGCCCACCGGCAGCGCCGTGGTAGCGGACATAGTCGATATTGCCAGAAATATCTCCCGTGGCTGCATCAACCGGGTACCCGCCCTTTCCTATCTACCGGAACATATCAAACCGCGCCGTATCACGCCCATGGCTGAGCTGCGCTGTCCCTATTATTTTCGCATTTCCACCCTGGACAATCCAGGAGTTCTGTCAACAATTTCCGGTATCCTCGGGAAACACGATATCAGTATCGAGTCGGTCATCCAAAAGGGCCGAAGGCAACAGGGTACCGTACCCATTGTCATGCGCACCTACGAAGCAGGAGAAGCCAACGTGCAGAAAGCTCTGGCGGAAATTGACGGGCTTGAAACCAGCACGGACAAAACCGTGATGATCCGAATTCTCACCGACCATGAAGAGTAAAATCAAAACAATCATTCTTGTCGGAGACGGTATGGGAGATCTGCCCATTCCGGAACTGGACGGCCAGACCCCCCTGGAGGCGGCCAATACGCCGGCCATGGACTATCTGTCCGCCCATGGCGAGCTATGCCGGCTGCAAACCATTCCAGATGGCTTTCCGCCCGGCAGTGACGTGGCGAATCTGTCTCTGCTGGGTTACCGACCGGAAAAATTTTATACCGGCCGTTCACCTCTGGAAGCCGCCAGCATGGGGGTGGAGCTGAAGCCTGCTGAAGTCGCTTTCCGCTGTAACCTGGTAACCCTGGATTTTTCCGCGCCGGATAAAGTGGTCATGGTGGATTACAGCGCAGGCCATATCAGCTCGGCTGAAGCAAAAGAGTTAATTCTTGCCCTGGGACAAGACGCCGCCACGGAGAAAATGCATCTGTATCCGGGTGTCAGCTACCGCCATCTCCTGGTCCATCAAGGAGAAATTCCCGGTTTAACCACCGTGCCCCCCCATGATTATACCGGAAAAGAGGTGAGCCGCTTTTGGCATGATTACCTGTCACAAGTGAAGTTGAAATCATTCATGGTTCAGGCGGTGGATATTCTGGCCGATCATCCGGTGAACCGCAAGCGCCTTGCGGCGGGAAAAAAACCAGCCAACGCCGTCTGGCTCTGGGGCGAGGGGAAATCTCCGCAGATGGTAACCCTGGCAGCTCAGTACGGCATAAGTTCCGCATTGATCTCGGCGGTTGATCTGCTCAAAGGAATCGGCGTTTATGCCGGTATGGAAATCATTGAAGTTCCCGGCGCCACCGGTTATCTGGATACCAACTACCAGGGCAAGGTTGATGGCGCCCTGAAGGCCTTAAAAACAAAGGATCTTGTTTTCGTCCACATTGAGGCGCCGGATGAAACCGGTCACCAGGGACTTCTCAAAGAAAAAATCCAGGCCATTGAGGATTTTGACAGCAAAATTGTCCAGCCTGTTTTTGATGGTCTACGGGGAACTGATTTCAGACTGGTTGTCTGCATGGATCATTATACCCCCGTCAGCCTCCGCACCCACATCTCCACCCCTGTTCCTTTTGTTCTCTACGATTCCAGACAGATAAATCCTGGAAGCGAAATGAGCTATAATGAAAAAAATGCGGAGAAAACAACTGAGCTACTGAGAAACGGCGAGGAATTTTTCCAGAAACTTCTGAAGGAACAGGAATGACAGACAGAAAAATCAGCATGCCCGAACCAGTGCATGAGTGTACGCAACGTGTCCTGTACGGTGATACCGATGCCGGCGGCGTGGTCTATAATGCCAATTATCTGCGTTATTTTGAAAAAGGACGCAGCGGATTCATGCGTGATCTTGTTTTCTCGTATCGGGAGATGGAAGAACAGGGATATATCCTGCCGGTGGTGGAAAGTTATCTCCGTTACAAGGCGCCGGCCCGTTATGAGGATCTTCTCCTGATCAGAACTTCAATTCTTGATATCAAATCGGTTTCCTGCCGCTTTAATCATTACATCCATCGAGCCGATGATCATTCCCTGCTGGTGAAAGGTTTCACCGTTCACGCCTCGGTGAGTCGAAGCAGCGGCAGGCTGACGAAACTGCCCCAGAATTTTCTTGACAAAGTGATCGCCCTGACCGAATCAGGAAAATGAACCCTTACAACTCCTCAACAAATTTTCTGATCTCATCCCGCACCCGCCGATAACATTCCAGAATTTCTTCTTCCGAATTGACCTTCCGGGCAAGCCTTGGCGGATCATCAAAGGGTCTGTGTGTCTTTTTAGTTCCAGCCGGAAAACAGGGACAGTGCCCATTGGCATGATCGCACAGGGTAATCACTTCATCAAATCGATTCACCGGCAATTCACCGACAAGCTTGGACTTAAAATTCGATATATCCACTCCGGCCTCAGCCATAACCTGAATGGCGCGCCGATTCATGCCGTGAATTTCCACCCCGGCCGACCAGGACTCGATATCATTCTTCCTGAAATATTTTACCCAGCCCTCGGCCATCTGGCTTCGACAGGAATTTCCTGTACAGAGAAAAAGTATTTTGCGTTTTCTATTCTGGTTCATAGTGATCAAAAAGTCCTGTTGTCAGGGGACATTGTCCCCGCAAAGTCGAAAATATTGATTTTTCAGTTATTCCGTTGATTTTTGGCTCAAAAAAAGCATACCATATAAAATAACTATTCAGGTGTGATTGCATATTTTGTTTAAACACCATGCTGTGACTGTCCAGGCTGCTTGGCAGAAAAACGGCCAATCAAGACCATATGAATTCCATTTTTCTCCTGGAGAGGAGTGAAGTATGACAACAAAAAATGATCCTGGCAACAAAAGAGAGAGAAGGCGCCATGAACGCTTGACAAAAAAATTCAACATGCGCTACTCCCTTGCCGATGAGGTCCTTGATACGAATTTTGCATTCGAGGGCGAAATTATCGATATCAGTGCCGGCGGAGTGCGCTTTCTTTCTCCGGAAGAATTGACAAAAAACACTCAGCTTGCGATTCTTTTACAGTTTCAGGGCTGGAATGTTCAGGATGAGAACTGGTTTCAAACCGACGACAAAAACGACCACGGCGAACTAGCCGTGATCGGAGTCGTCATGTGGAGTGATGCCAGCCGGAACAAAACCGGTTATTACGAGGTTGGAGTCCGGTTTGCCGGCAGAATGCAATAAACCCAAACGGCTTGTTTCTTTGTTTTAAATTTTACTTTCAGCCTTCAGACTTCAGGTAACTATTTACCTCAATATTGCTACGATTTTAATCATCCATGATGGAGTAAGACTTATGACAACGGAAAATCAACCGGATATCTATCTTGAGATGGGAACCGGTTTCTTCAGAATTCCCACTCCCCAGGCAACCTATCACATCACGATTTTAGGTTCGGTGGAGACATCTGCAACCCGTGTTGTGGAGAAAATTGTCGAGGCAGAGAAACATCTAGAGCATGAAATTGCAAAATCTGAGAATCTGATTTCCGACGCAATGGAGAATGAAGATGAGTTTTACCGGGATATTTCCAATGAACTGTACGGAGATATTGGTCAGCTTGCCAGGAGTTTAAGCAGTACCCTGATGGAAATTCCGGCCGAGGACCGGCAAGGTAAGAGGGTCGAACTGAGTGAAGCTGGAGTCAAGATCGAGGATGCCAAGAATCAACTGAAAGAAGTCGTGGAAATGACCGAAAAAGCGGCCATGGCCATTATGGATAACGTTGAAAAAGTTCAGGACCAGACGAATGATGTGCGGGAATTGCTGTCAGCGTTAAAAGACCATCCGTCTTTTCAGGTTAATGGGCCAGAGCAGATCGAAGAGGATGGGACAGCGCCCTCTGTGTCTGCTGAAATCAGCCAGGTGCGGGAAGACCTTTCCAAGGCCAGAGAAATTCTCGCAGTCATGCAAAGTGAAGCCGGCAATGAAACCGCTGCCGCAGAACCCGAGATCAGGACAGAGATAAAAAAACTCTACCTCTTTGATCTTGATG
>JAGHCC010000436.1 GCA_021160685.1 Desulfobulbaceae bacterium
CGATATCAGCGGCTCTTTTAGCCATTTTTTCGATCAAGATCTTGTTAAATTTAAATTTTTTATCATCAAAAACAACTTTCGTGCGTCTAATATCTCCATAGAATGGGGCATTCAAGTGGCAGGCCGCGCCGCTTGACTGTTCGGTGGGCAGAAAAATACTGATCAAACCTTTTTCCGGGCTCTCGCCCACACGGACGGCCAGGGCCACCTCCGCCTTTCTGACTTTGGGCCACTTTCCAGGTAGATCGGATACAGCCCTCCGAATCTCTTCCGCTTCCTCGGGATTATCTTCTCCACCGACAAGCCACTTCCAAAGCCAATACCTCTTTGTATTGGCGTATCCGGTTTCATCGACGATCACATCCACATCAATTTCTTGAGCATCACCTTTTTCCGGCAAGGGTCGGATTTTTCTCTCCACATAGCGTTTTGTACCAGGAGTTTCGATCCAAAGGCTTTTTGCCTTGTTCAGAAACAGAATAGTGTTTTCATCCAGCTCTTCGACTATTTCTATTGTCTGATCCCTTGCCTTTTCGCTGGTGAAAGGCAGGCGAATCACCGTGGCAAAACCTTTTTTCTCGAATTGCTGCACCAAAAGAGTTTTATCTTGGTCATTGATGGGCTCTGGCAGAAGATAGGGCGAAAGAAACCTGAGCTCGGAAACGACTCCTTCAAAGCCCATGGCCTGGCATCGGCCACGAAAAGCCTGCAATTTGCCGCTACCCCAGTCCACCAAAGAAACATGGTGACCAAGATACAGATCAGGATTGTCATTGCCGTCCAAAAGAGCTTGGATAGGTTTTTCGAATGATTGAATGATCCCGGGGTCGAACCGGAAATTGAAGCCGTTGAAGGATGTTGAAGTTTTTTCTTTGCGTGAGAAAATTTCCGGCGTGTGCGTGATTTCCAAGACGCTTCGGAACCCTATGCCCTTGTTCCCTATGTGTTTCTCCGG
The DNA here is from genome assembly GCA_021160685.1 of Desulfobulbaceae bacterium. GTDB lineage: Bacteria > Desulfobacterota > Desulfobulbia > Desulfobulbales > SURF-16 > JAGHCC01. The sequence goes on from JAGHCC010000436.1 coordinate 956, forward strand.
GTCTTTGTCGCTCTGACCAAAACAAGATAAGGTGTTGAAGTTTGGTTCCGTGAAAGGCGATCCGTCATTGGCCACATAAAGAGCGCCAAATTGCGACTCATTGGTGATCACAATCTCGATACGCCCGTCGTCTTCAGGTGCGTCTTTATCGAGCTTTTGTTTCTCAATGTCAAAAAGAGGGTCATGTGCGTTTTGGATAAGCTCGATCAAGAAACGGCCATGATATTGGTGCTCCACCTGTTCAGTGAGATTGTGCAGGCTTTTATAGTTTGATGTACCGTTGGCCAGTTCGTCCAAGAAGGTACGGATTTCTCCTCTGGTCTTTTGTATGACCGTTTCGGCATAACCAGAAGGAGCTTCCTCCGTGTCCTTATATACCTTCAAAGCTTTCTGACCCATTGTATTGTTTATCTCAGCCAATTTTCAGACACCGCAACGAAATTTGTTTAACTTTTTAACCACAGAAGCTAAATGGAACATAATAGTTGATAAAATCATGCCATAACGCCGCTTTTCAGCGGGCGCGTCTTTTTGCGTCCGCTGGATTTACTTCGTTAGCACGCAACTCACTATGTTGAAATCACTGGTGTATTCTGCCGGGCTACTTTCATATGCCCAAGCATGAGCGGGAAAATAATAAGCGGCCCGATTGGTGAGGTAATAAATGAAAGGCCAACCCAAACTAGCCAGCGGCGCCCGAGCCGATGAGCAAGCATACCGAGCGACACATGCCAAAGAGGACCCGCAACAACCATAAGAACTACAAATAGTTCTTCAATAGCACTGATACCTTCGTGCGGCGGTGCCATTACTCCAAGAATGATGAGACCGACGAAGCCACCGACAGAGACCAAGAAGCTCCACACAAAGATTAACGACAGAAAACGAGTAACTGGTTTTTGGTTCATGTCAATGCCTCTCTACTATGTGCTGACGACAAACTGAGGGGCTGGGAAACAATGACAGAAAGCCTATGTAAAAGCCTCAAAATTTCGGTAGCATATGCTTTCCTAAGACGGGCAATGCCCGCAACCCAGATTTTCAAAATATTGACTTATCCAACAAATCTGCTTAAGGCCGTTTTCTGCTTATGTTTGCGGAATGGCATAAAATTTTTCCGGTTCCTCTCCAGTGATTCGTTATATGATATCCAACCAGAATCAATAAAGTACATGTGGCAAATTACTTTTGTAAGGATTCGTGAAGCTGTAACTTTTTCTTTTGGAGTTCCTTCTTAGTCTTTTTACGTACCTTCTCTAACTGTTCGATTAGCTGGTTAATTGTTTCATCAATTTCCCTGTCGTTCATTAATTGTGGACTCATCAGGATCCTTCCGCTGTCGTCTGTTGAGTGTGATGAGAGATAGATGTGGGAGTAAGGGGTGAATGGAAGATCGCCCTTCCTTGGTGCAACTGTTAATACACTGATTTCTGCCATATTCTTTCTCCTTCTGTTTCATCTAACGTCAGGCTGAGTGCGGCGCAGTCTGATAATGGGTGAAGGGCGCCCTGATAAGTTGATATTTAAGGGGTCTTTATAAGTTCTCAATAACGTATGGCAAAGCACACCTTAAAGTACCATAGGGAGATAAAGACAATAACTGCTGCGGTATGCATCAAAAAC